>JALOOO010000192.1 GCA_025454375.1 Leptolyngbya sp. Prado105
ATTATCTCCCATTTGATCTTTCCAATCTGCATTTCCGTTCGTATCTAGCACAAAAAACTGTACGTCTTTTTCTTGATAGCTGTAGTAGCGTCCTTTCATGTTGAAATTGGCGTATCGCACTTGAGGATCGCCGTTTTCAGTGCGAATATCATGGTTGCCAAGGCAAGCCCGGAACCGGACATTCTGTTTCAGCAGAGGCGCATAAGGCTGCTCAAACGCAATCCCAACTCGCTCCATTTCACCACTGTTGTAAATGTTGTCTCCTGCTAAGGTGACTAGTGAGTAAGGGTTTTTCTTGTAGTAGCCTGCCATCGCATTGGCTGAATCGAACTGATTTTGATCGCCTGCGCCTGAATCCGCAATCGCAACAAATCGCAGCATTAATTCATTGCTCGCAGGTTTAGGCGGTTCGGAAACCGTTTGCGTCATGGGTACGTCTTGACGACTTAAGCTTTTTCCCGCTACAGCAAGACCTGCTGCTCCAACTCCCCCTAACACCAAAAGTTGACGACGGCTTAATCTCATACGACTTGGCTCTCTAACAACACTAGGACACTCAAATGGTAGATTGAAGATTCTACCGTTTTTACTTTACGGGATTCCTACGGATTTCTGTTGTCGAGGAGGTCACATCTAATGTCACAACAAGACTCAAACCCAGCCCCAAAATCCCAGTCTAGTGTGACACAATCTCAGACGGCGGATTTCTTTTCTTCGCTCAAAACTGGCACGATTAAGACGCTGCGATCGACGATTCAAATTCTAGAAAAGACCGTCAATACGCTGGAAAATTCGTCAAACCAAACAAATCCGACGATTGCAAAAATTCTGAATCTCCTGTCTGCGCTCTGGGAGAAGGTTTTACCGATTTGGAATCAATTGCTGAAGGGGGTGCGCGGTCGGTTATCGCCAGATCTGAATCAGAAATTGAGCGATCGAGTTTTGAGCGGGCTTTTGGCAGGCACGATCGTCATTCTATTTTGGTTTACATCGTCGCTTTTTTCCGCGAAACCGCCACAACCGCGAGTTGCTAACCGTCCACCGCTGATTCTGCCAACTGAACCGAAATCATCTTTCCCCTCTGACTTATCCACTCCTGAAGCTGCACCTGAGATGGTTGCGGCTCCGGCTGAATCCCAACAACCGGAAACGGTCAGTGAACCCGAAGTGATTGCAGAACCCGAAGTCAGTGAACCCGAAGTGATTACAGAACCCGAAGTTAAACTTGCAGAACCGATTTTGGAAACGCCTGTGGAGGTAGAATCCGGCGAAGTCGCTCCAGAACCAGAGGCTCCGCCCTTGCCAGAGTTGACTCCTGAAGAGACAAGAATTGCAGCGATCGAGGCTCAGGTCATGGAAATTAGCGATCGTTTTATCAGCGGTTTAGTCGTCTCGGTTAAGCAGAACGAACTGCGGGGTCAGATGCAGGTCAATGTCTCAAATGATTGGTATCGCTTTAATGCAGAGCAGCAAGATCGATTTGCAAATGAATTGTGGACGCGATCGCAGACCTTGAATCTGCCGAAGTTGGAGATTCGTGATCCGCGCGAGGTTTTACTAGCCCGTCCGCCGATTGTGGGAAATTCAATGATCGTCGTAAAACGTAAAGGGGCGATCGCATGAAACCCTGCATGAGCGTTTCAGAATATGTCGCGATCAAACACTGATTGGGCTACTGAATCTGCGTGATCGGTTCACCTTTTAGCAAGCGAATCTCTTGCTCTTGGATTCTAATCGTCCTGTTCATATCCCGCACTCGACTCGTCAAGATTTTTACCAGGTTTAGCGCAATCCCAGGAGTTTCATCTACCGCTTCATAAAGCTGCTGCTGCGTCAAAACCAAGCATTCACAAGGCTCGATCGCGGTGACGGAAGCCGATCGCGGTTCTGAGTCAAACAACGACATCTCGCCAAAGAAATCGCCTCGTTTACAAAACGTCAGATCTCGACTGCCGCTATGCACCCGAACAACTCCTTTAGAAATCACATACATGGAGCGTCCCTCCTGACCCTCAACCAGGATAGTATCGCGCACCCCATATGATCGTTCTTCCATAATCGATGCCAGCCGCACCAAGAAATCATCCCGCAATTCCTTAAAAATTGGGACTCCTCGAATCAGCAACAATCGCTCAAAACTGTTCAACATGGCTGGCTTTTTCTTTCAAAACAATGGACTAGATTCACCCTAAAATCTGGTTTCAGAAGCATGAGGCGCTTCTGGATGCCGCACCGGAGGACGCATTCCCAAACGTTTCATCATCTGCTGGACTTGCGCGACCACAATGGGATTGCGCTCATCCTGGAAGCCTTGCAGCACTGCACCCAATTTTTGAGGAAACTGCGCTGCTACATAGCTCAAAACTGCTTCTCGGACATATCCTCTGGGATGCCGCAAGCTCGATCGAATCGCATCTGGGCTGACATTCCAATGTGCCCGTTTTGCGAGGTGGAAGCAGCAAGCTAATGCCCAATCTGAAAGAAAATGCCGCAGTTCTAGTACATGATTGAGTCGATCGCTGGGCTGCATCGGGGTGTAAGGGACTAGATTTGATAAACTCTGAAGCTTATCCATTGGCAACTCTCGATCAAGTACCCCTAATAAGGCTCGCTTACTACTAATATCCAGGGTACTATCGAGAATTTCTAATCCTTGAGCGATCGCGGCTTTGGATTCAGACTGCAAATTGTACTCCGCAACTCGAATTGAACCAATCGGATAAAGAAACTTCATCAGCAAAAAGACGCGCTCTAAACTATCCGCTGGGAGCGTTTCTAATGCCGATCGCAGGAGCATCGTTTCATCGCATCGAATGCGTTCTAAAATTAAATCCATTGAGGCAGCATAAATCTGCCCCATGAACATCAATTCTTGTTCGATCAGTTTTTCGACTCCTTCGCGTCCAAGCTGTTCAGCAACTGCGTCAATTCCCTTTTCGTTCGGAACTTTGAGCAGAATCCGCAACAATGCACGGCGTATCGCTCCCCAAGACGTTGCTAAGCGAGAGATCAGCAGATCTAATGCTTCAGGTGTGCCGATTTGCCCGATCGCGCTCATGGCTTCTGTACGGACTAAAAACGGACGCTCCACATCATCTGCTAGACGAATTAAATTCGGTAAGGCAGCATCTTCTAAACTGACGAGGGCTGATTTTGCGGCTTCGCGAGTGGGGCGATGATACAATCCTCCCATCAAGTAACGGTAAAATTCTTCCGATCGCGTCGCCGCAATTGCTTCTAAGATCGCAGCTTTTACTTCAAAGGAAGGATCTTTGACGAGCTTTGGCACATAAGGCTTGAGCCAGAGGCGTAATCCTTGTAGATGGACGGTTCCACCCAATGCGCGACATCCAATCACCCGATCTTGGGTTTGCTTACTCGTTAACATCGCGTGTAGGACATAGGTTGCTTCTGCTTTTTCGCTAACTGTGCCTTTTCTTAAAATCAGGGATGCAGCAGTCGCTCTGACGATCGAGGGATGATTGGGTTTGAGATAGTGACGCAGTTCGCTAAAAGAAGCTGATTCTTCAGTTAACCAGATATAGCGCAGTGCAACTGCCATAACTTCCGGTGCAGGACGTTGAGCGCAAAGGGATTTAACAGGATTGAGATAGGCTGGATTCGGGTGCTTCAGCATCACCTCAACGCTCTGATATTGCAGTTCTGGTGAGAGCTTTGAGAGCAGTGGCGCGAGGACTTCTCCAGCATTTTTTCCATCGATTTCGCTCAAGAATTCAATGCAGGCGCGTTTGTCTGCTTCTGCTCCAGATTTTTCTAAGGTGTCGATCGTCTTTTGCCGCAGCGCTTTCAAATCGACATCAGATGTGCTTAACTGCCCCCGTCCTGCATTGAGAACTAGTAAATTTAGGTATTCTTTCTTCAACGCTCCGATCGTCCAGAGCCAAACCAGCGCAGCCCCGATCATCAAGCCAAAGGTGAGGGATTGTTCTGCAACCCCGGCTCCATTGACGCTGAGCTTGACGAATCCCAGGAGAATCAGCCCCGTAACCGCAGTCGAAATCGGTTCTGCAATACTCCGAACTTTTGCTTGTTCTTGGTTTCGGATATAGTCTGGAACTGAGTAAAACAGAAACGGCACACTCCCGCTCAGCAATGTGTAGTGCAGCAGTTCGTAGAGAAACCGCAGCACCAAAACCCCATAAAACACTGGGATCATGCCTGTCATCGAAACGCCTGTTAGACTAATCACAACGACGGGCAGCAGCATAATCGAAGTAAAAACGCCAACGCGATCGAGGACGCGACTCGAAAACATCCACTGCATGATCAACTCGCAGATTCCCAAAGCTCCATTAAATAAGCCTAGAAACCCAGCGATCTCACCGCCCGTCACCTGAGTCACAATGCCCGAATCTTTGCCCAGTTGGGTTAAAAATTGAAACTCAACCAGGAGAAGGAAGACCTGCGCCAATGAGAAAAAGATCTGCAAAAGCCGCATGTAGCTCTTCATCTGCCCCTGAAGTCGAGGCGGAGAATGTTCAGAATTATAATCTTCTCGACGGCGACGGGCAGCGGGAAAGGATTGTCGATTTGCTAAGCTCAGCCCAAACAGTGCGATCGTGCCGAAAATCATCAGCCCAAAAGCAAGCAGCAGCACACTCGGCACTGCCTGATCGCGTGGAAATTGCCGCAACACCCACGGCAGCGAAAATCCACCAAACACATCGGCGACGAGAATTCCACTACTAATCAGTGGATAGGTGCGCTTAATTTCGCGAATATTAAAAAGCTGATTTGCCGTAATCGATGCGTTGAGATCATTGAGAACATGGCTTGCCTCAAGCCAAAGCTGCATCGCAAACACCGTAATTTGCAAAACATAAAACCCTCCAATCTGCATTCCAACAGGCTCGCTCAGTCCAAGTGAAAAGAAGGGGAGCGGGGCTGCAAGTAAGAGTGCAATCCAAACAATCACCGATCGCAGTGGCAAAAACATTTGCAGCCACGAATACAGCATCCCTAAAAGAATCTTTAAAGCGGCACTCGCAATATAAATTAGCGGCAGATTCGCTGCGCCAAATTCTGAAAGAAAGCGATCGACCGAGCAGGCTTCGAGCCACATCAGTCCGGATGAAGTGGCACTGTAAGACACAAACATCCAAAACGTCCGATTTCCTTCACCTTTGCGGAGATTAATCCAGCGGAAGAAACGGTTTTCGCCTGTTTTTTGGGGAGCCGAATTTGACGCAACCATGTGGGGGGTGTTCTCGTTAAATCGATGCACATGATTCCTTCATCTAGATGAGGAATCCTCCCTAAGATGCCCAAGTTTTTACCCAAGCAAAAGGGACAGCGAGAATTCATCTCACTGTCCCTTTTAGTTTGAGACAAAGAAGGGGGGAGAGAGGGAGCATGGCTTCTATCTCTCTCCCCATCCCCCAAACTCCTATTTCTTCGGCGCAAGTAGCATCATCATATTCCGCCCTTCTTTCTTCGGGGCTTGTTGCACTTCGGCAATTTCTTGGAGGTCAGTCGCCATTCGCTTCAGCAGAGTTTCCGCAAGATCACTGTGCTGAATTTCCCGTCCTCGGAACATGATCGTTGCTTTGACTTTATCTCCGGCTTTAAGGAAGCGCTCGGCTTGGTTGATTCGCACGTTGTAATCATGCTCCTCAATCTTGTAGCGCATTTTGACTTCCTTGACATCAACCGTGTGTTGTTTCTTCTTGGCTTCTTTTGCCTTTTTCTCTTGCTCGAATTTGTGTTTCCCGTAGTCGATGATCTTGACGACTGGGGGATCAGCTTTGTCGCTGACCAGAACGAGATCGAGTTCTTTTTCGTCCGCCATCGTCTGAGCTTCACGCGAGGTCATAATGCCAAGCTGCGAACCATCTGCATCAATGACACGAACTTTCGGAAACCGAATCCGTTCGTTGATTACTGGCATGTCTCGATTGGGTCTTTTTTCTATCACAGGCACCTGTTGAATAAGTGGATAAGGGGGACAATTTTGGAACGAGTCATGACTCGATCGATAAACAATTGTCAATTTACTGAGAAACTGTTATTCGCCATTCTACTCAGAATGGCAAGGTTTCGGGCGATTTCTTAACGTTAATTCTAGAGGAGGGATCTGAGATTGGATGCCGAACTGAATGATTAAAATAGATAAATGTTTACATTAAGCGAGTGAATTGTGGCAGACGCATTACCTTGGCGACAGCGAATTGGCAGTCAACGCGACTGGATGTGGCGCAGTTGGCGAACTCGATATACCTATTTGCGATCGCAAAAATCAGAAAGTTCACCGCCGTTACTATTAATTCATGGCTTTGGGGCTTCGATCGGGCATTGGCGACATAATGTGTCGGTGCTGAGTCAGCATCATACGGTGTATGCCTTGGATTTGCTGGGCTTTGGGGCTTCAGAAAAAGCGATCGCACCCTATAATTTGACGCTGTGGATTGAGCAGGTGCATGATTTTTGGCTGACGTTTGTGCGGGAGCCTGTGGTGTTGATTGGCAATTCGATCGGGTCTTCGGTGTGTTTGGCGGTGGCGAAGGCGTATCCGGAGATGGTGAAAGGGGTGGTAATGCTGAATTTGCCAGATTCGTCAGTTTTGGAGCAGCCAGACTGGGCAAACTCAGCCGTGAAAGTGTTTCGCCCAATTGCGGCGGTGGGAAAAAGTATTTTTACGTTTCCGCTGATTTTTAATCCGTTCTTTCGCATGTTGAGAAGTTCGCGGTTGATTCGACTCTGGGCAAAACAGGCTTATGCGGATTCAGGTGAGGTAACGGATGAACTGATTGAGATTTTATCGACTCCAGCAAGAGATCCGGGAGCGGTGAAGGCATTACGATCGATGGTGAATACGCCGAAAGTAACGGAATACCGAGCGCGATCAATTTTACCTATGATCAAAATTCCGATGCTGCTGTTTTGGGGCAAGCAGGATAAATTTGTGCCGCCGAGTTTGGCTGAATGTTGTGTGCGACTGAATCAAAAATTGCAGCTTGTTGAAATTGAGAATGCGGGGCATTGTCCACATGATGAACGCCCGGAAGAGGTGAATCGTAAAATTCTAAGTTGGATTGGGGAGTGTGTGACATGACGGATATTTTTCGGATCTCGCCGCTGATTCGGCTGACGTTGCTCAGTTTGTATCTTGCTTTGACGACCCCGATTCCGTTTCTAGCAGAGGCAACAGATGCACCTGTTTCGAGTCAATGGCTTTGGGTAGGAATTGCGATCGGGTTTGTCGCGCTTTTTGCTGCCTTGAGTGAGAGAGTGATTGTCGATGCGGAAGGGATTCAGGTGACTTATCCGATCTGGGTTCCTGGATTTTTTCGCAAAGGCTGGCAGCTTGCTTGGAAAGATGTAAAAGCTTTGAAACCTCGCACTACTGGTCAGGGTGGATTAGTTTACTACTTTCTGAGCCAATCGGGTGAAGGATTTCTTCTCCCGATGCGGGTGGTTGGATTTGCTAGACTCGTCGATCGAGTGCAAGCAGAGACAGGCATTGATACAAAAGATGTGAAACCGTTGTCGCAGCCCTGGATGTATTTGATTCTACTCGGCTGCACGATCTTACTGCTATTGATGGATGCTTGGACGATTTCAACGGCGATTACGTTAGGCAGAATTTGATGCTATTGAAGGTAGAGCAAGTTAGCTTCGCGCTGGGGCGAGTAAGTAAAAAAGGCGGTTCACTTGGGGCTTATGAATTACTGCGGAATCTCTCATTTGAGGTAAATAAGGGCGCTCGAGTTGCGATCGTGGGTGCTTCCGGTGCAGGTAAAACAACCTTGCTGAGATTGCTCAATCGATTAGCAGAGCCGAGTCAGGGGTGGATTGAGTTTGAGGGAAAACGGTTTCAAGAGATTCCAGTGCTGAAGTTGCGTCAGCAGATTGTATTTGTCGCGCAGGAGCCGAAGTTGTTTGGCATGACGGTTCGAGAAGCTCTGAGCTATCCGCTGCAATTGCGAAACATCAAAAATCTCGATCGACAAGTCAATGAATGTGTCGAACGGATGAGCATTCCGCGAGACTGGCTCGATCGCACAGAGCAAGAGCTTTCGACTGGGGAAAAACAGTGGATTGCGATTGCAAGGGGTTTAATCTGTCAGCCTGTCGTATTGTTGCTCGATGAACCGATCGCGAATTTAGATACGAGTCGGAGTGAGTTACTTTTGAGCATTTTAGCTCAGGTGAATTGTACGACTTTAGCAGTAACTCATCAGTTTGAGTGGGCGGAGCGATTTAGTCATCGAGTTTTGCAGTTGGAGCGAGGTCAGTTAGTTACTGATTCTAGCTCAGTAGATTGGCAAGGAGTGAAGCACGCGATCGAGCAGATTGAGACGGAAGACGCTGAAGAATGGGATTAGAGGGCGGGTAGTCCTATTTAGGATGGACACAGCGCTTTTCATGTAAAGCTTTCAGAGTTTAGAACCAACCTTGTAGACCTGAAGCATCCTGACTTTTTCATGCGTTTGCAATCAATTTGAACGGTGGCAAATGAACTAGAAACGTAGTGAAAAAACTCTGTTCGCCGTTCCAACGACTGGTTAGACCGTGCCACAACGAAGAGACTTTCAACTACCTCACCGCTTCAATCGTCACGATGCCGACCTCAAATGCTTCAATTTGAAGCTTAGAGCCATACAGCAAACTTATCCCAAGCGGTTCTGCTTCTGATGCTGCTACATCCACCACTTGATATTGTCCATGCCAGATGACAGAGGCGCGATACATATCAAAAAGAACTTCACTGCCATCCCCTAGCGTCGCGGAATCGCGGAATATCCAAGGCAATTCCAGTGATTCAATCATGGATAATGGCAGCGATAAGAACCAGTAAAACCTGTATCGATTACTGCCTGAACCATCTGCTGGCGGACTTTACTATGACTAACCACCACCGGAATGATCGCTTCACAACTTTGATTCACGAACCCTTGCATCATACTGACTTCTTCAGGCTCCGCGAACCAAACCGATAAACAGTAAGGTGTCCAATCCGAATCACCCAAGGTTGAGCATCAGGAACACGTTCGTAGAGGAGATCGGTAGCCTCGATCGTCGTGTCTGCCACTTCAAAAGCTCCGGTTTCGATGTCGATCGCCACAATTCTGCCGTAATTGCCTTCTTCGACTTGCGATCGCACTTGAGTCTCGTAAATCTCGTTTCCACGTCGAGCGTATTCTTCCTTAGGATAGCGCGGCAGTTCGACAGCCATAAGCTTGACCACATTTTAAGGATTGCCTTTTCATTTTAACCTGACTGTTTTCTTCCTCGCACCAGGGCTATTATTAGGCATCGTCGTACTTGTCGAGCCATGCCCATAAAAAAGCTTTGTGCCCACTGCTGAAGCGTCCTCGTAGGCTTTTGGCAAAGCTCACCGAACGTAGATAATCTCTGCATCTTACCGACAACTGTTATACGTTCCGGTGCAGCAACGTGTTGGGCTGCTGACGCTTAGGCTAAGTCGGTAGAAACTCAAGCACCGCTCGGTTAAATTCATCAGCGTACTCCAAATAGGGCAAATGCCCACACTGATCGAATAACTGTAATTCAGCATCAGGAATACCATGCGCTGCTACTTCAGCATGACTGACAGGAAATGCTCGATCCTGTTTTCCCCACACAATCAATGTAGGCGACTGGATCTCAGATAGACGATCGCGAATGGGTTGCCAAATCTCTGATTTAATTCCGAAAAAATTTCCCATTGTCCGAAAGGTTCGAGTCTGAAACTGCAAAATGTCCGAGGACATATTCCGTAACACCAAATCCATGAATTCGCTGTCGCCCAAGTAAGGGGTTGGATCGTAAACACATTGCTCCATCATGAATTTTGCTGCCCCAAGACTGGGATGATTCAGCAGTTCTCCCACACCCGGAAGTGAG
>JALOOO010000193.1 GCA_025454375.1 Leptolyngbya sp. Prado105
TTGTATTCATGTAGCGATCAGTCCACTCTGCTCCAAAAGATTTCTCTAGCACTCGTCGAGTTTTATCATTTTGCTGTTGCTTCGTGCAGTAATGTTTTTGCCCTGCAAGCACACTCATGATGTCAGAGTGTTCTGTCAAAGGCTTCTCTGTGACGGCAATTTGGCAATGGATAGTTAAGAAGTCCCGCACTTGATGCAGAAACTGTTCTTCTTCCTGCGCTCCCATTGGACGGACAAACAAGCAAAATTCTGAGAAGATATCGCCCCACTCGGGTAAAGCACGAGGTTGAGAAAACTGGGAGCGCGGTAAAGTTGATAACGCCTGCTGATATCGATCGGGTAAAGATCGATCGCGCTGAATCGGAGATAGATCCGCGATCGCTGCACTAATTGCGCCTCCGCGACCGCCGACTAAATCTGTGCCAAAAATCGGCAGCGCATATTCAGGATTCGGAAACATTACACAGTGAAGAATATCTAAGCCTGTTCCGACCTGAGCGAGTTCTAAGTGCAGTTTGCGAAATTGCGGGGTTTGGTAACAGTGATTTTCGATCGTTAATCGTTCCCCTTCCAAGCTGCCCTGAATGTAGCCTAAATCTTCAGGAACGGAATAAGGTGAAAGGTCTAAATTTTGTTGCCAAACGGTTTCAATGCAGTCGGCTAACTGACGAATGAGGGGATGTTGTTGATTTCTTAACGACTCTTCCATAAATTCTGGAGCTTGCAATCCACAAACTCTAATAATCTTTAATGTGACATGGAATTTGTGTACAACCTGTGCAGCGCTTAACTTACCCAGGTGCGAATCCGCTGTAACCGATTCAGAATTCGATTGGCTAATTCACTTCCCATCAGAGGTTTGCACAAGTAATCATCTGCCCCAACTGTAAAGGCTTGATGCTGACTTGCAGCGTCCGTGAGTACACTTAAAAATAATACTGGCAATCGCTGCCACTTCGGGTCGCTGCGAAGAATTTGACACAATTCAAATCCGTTGATTTGAGGCATGTTGATATCTAAGATCAAAACATCTGGCGTAATTGCCTGAAGTACTGCCCAAAACTGCTGCGGATCGGCAAGCGTTGTGACTCTGAATCCCCAGGGTTTCAGTAGGGTAGGTAGCGTTCGCAGCCAGTGATCATCGTCATCTACGATCATAATTTTTGTCGCATCATGCGAGCTTTTCAAGCTATTGACTACGGTTGCAATGATCTGATCAGGTGGAGTCGTCCGATCGAGAAAACATCTCCCCCCTAATCGCACAACTTCAAGGCGATTGCAAAACTCTGTGCGATCGCCAATCACTATGATCAATTGATCCGGATGGCGCTGAGTAAACGCTTGCAGAACTTGTGAAAACCATTGTTTCTCAGGGGATTCGTTCGGTGGGACTTGAAACAAGATCACATTGGGAGCATGTCCAGTCGTCGAAGCAATTGCCTCGATCGCGCTGAACATTTCCTCCTTCTCTAGTAAGGGCAACACCTCAAGCTGAATGCCCCGACTTGCAGCGACTTCTCCTAATGCCTGATTAAACTCCAACTCCGCCCCGATCGAAAGTAAAATTGCTGAATGCCCGTGAGGGATTTGAGACGCTTCGATCTGCATCGTTGCCTGGATGTCTTGTTGCAACGCGAGAACTAGACTTTGAATTAAGGGCGCTTGATTCGGCTGTAAAGATGCTTGACCTCCTAACCAATATTCAAGCTGGCGAGAGAGATGAACGGCTTTATTCAGCCCAAAAATACTGAGTGTCCCTACGAGCTTATGGGCGATATGTTGAGCTTGGACTTGATCGCAATGGCTCAGTCGATCTGCTTGCAAATCCTCTACTGCTTGGAGGATTAGAGCGACTTGATCGAGACTACTAGATTTTGTGGTGACCCAGGTTGTGTTGAGAAAGTCTAGGTACTGCTGTTGGGCATCTGCTGAATCTTGTTCTAAATGTGACTCGGTTAGCGTCTCCTGAGCGATCGGGAGCGTTTCGGTTTCAGAAGCTTTGAGATAGTAGCCTCGCCCGTGAAGTGTGGCGATAAAATCTGGAGACGCACCCATCGCGACCAGTTTTTGGCGCACTCGCCGGATATGAGAGCGTACTGTCGCTTCAGACGGAAATTCTTCTGAAGACCAGAGATGATCAAGCAATTCTTCTGTGCTGAACACATGCTGACTATCTCGCATCATCAGTTCTAGCAATTCATATTCTTTACGTGTGAGCGTCAGGGGTCGTCCTTGATAGCTCACATCGTAAGTGCTGGGATTGAGCATTAGATCGCCACAGGTCAGGAGAGGAAAAGGATTGGCGCTGCCTCGTCTGAGTAAGGCTCGAACCCGCGCAATCAGTTCTGCATGGTCAAAGGGCTTCACCACATAATCATCTGCACCTGCATCCAGTCCTTGAACTTTTGTAGTATTACTATCTTGCGAGGTGAGCAGCAGAATCGGAGTTACAAAGCCTTCGGCTCGAAATCGCTTGCACAAGCTAATGCCATCAAGTTTAGGCAGTACGACATCTAGCACAATTAAGTCATACTCGTAGGTAGAGCCGTATGTCCATCCCATTTCGCCATCTTTAACAACATCTAGAATGTAGTTTTGAGCTTTTAAGGCGCGTACTAAGACTTTGACAAAGACATCATCATCTTCGACTAGGAGAATTTTCATCGATCGTGTTACCAATGAAGAATACGAGAAATCTGTGCTGGAAGCTGGAGGGAATTAAAGGGTTTTGTAATCACACCTCTGACTCCTAACTCATGGAATTGTTGTTGTTCTGCGGTCTGGGCTTTTGCAGTTAAGAGGATGACTGGAATATGCTCGGTTTTGGTATGAGACTGAAGCGCTTTGAAAGTAGAAATTCCATCCATCTCTGGCATCATCATATCGAGCAAGATTACGTCTGGTTTTTCAGCTTGAGCGGTTTGGATGCCTTCTGCACCTGATCCAGCTTTTAGCACCTGCCAATCTACAATCATCTCAATCCCAACCTGTACGACTGTTAAGATCGTTTCTTCATCGTCAATAATTAACACTCGCTTTGTTGGCATCACTTCCTCTTCTGCTAGCTGTTTCGGTATGTCTTTGAGTTAGAGTGATGGTCGAATTTTAGGCGTGACTTCTGCAAACGGTTCTAAGGGCTACTGGCGTAGCTTAGCCTCGATCGACGTTTGCCAAGGCTTGAGTTGGAACTTTTGAGGAGACGACTTAGACACAACAACTCATCTTGAGACTTATCACTTTTCATTGTTTATGTAATCGAATCAAAGGTTCAAATCCTATTAGATTAATGTTACAAAACTTAAATGAAACGACTTCAGACTAGAAAGCGATCGCACAGTGTTTTAGTCGCGCAGTATTTTAATCGGGTTGATTCAATCGATAGCCTCGACTATGAACCGTTTCGATCAAGTCTTCAGAAGCTCCTGCGGCTTTGAGCTTTTGGCGAAGTCCTCGAATGTGAACCTTGACCGCAGGTTCTTCAGGCGAGGATTCTGATGACCAGGCATGATCGATCATGACACTGCGGCTAAGAACCCGACGACCATTTCTCAGCAGCAGCTCTAGCAGCGCATACTCTTTAGGCGTGAGATGAATCGGAGTCTTGTCGTAGCTGACTTCACAGGTGCTTGGGTTCAGGCTGAGCGCTCCCCAAGTCAGAATCGGAGCCGTGTTAATGCTGCCTCGACGAAGCAGCGCCCGAATCCGAGCAAATAGCTTTTGGAGATCAACGGGCTTGACAACATAATCATCAGCGCCGACATCTAGCCCAGTAATTTCATCATTTAGGGTGTCACAGGCGGTGAGCATCAGAATCGGCAAGTCATAGCGATGCGATCGCAGTCGTTGACATAGGCTGATTCCGTCTAGCATCGGCAACATCACATCCAGCACAATCAAGTCATAGTCCAAAACTTTTACTTGATGCCATCCAGATTCTCCATCTGTTGCAATATCGACCACATAGTGTTGATCGCTGAGGGCTTCCGCCAATGTTTCTGCGAGGCGAATATCATCTTCGACTAGGAGAATTCTCATCGCCTGAACGTGGAAAATACAACAGCAAACGGGACTTTGAGATAAGACTCGTCCAAAGCTAATTTTACAGAGATCTTTGAACTACAAATTCTCAAGATTTGTTACTCCTCAGCATTCTTTCCGTTTTCTTTACCGTTTTATCACCTATTTCCTTACCATCCCTGTGAGATCCTGCAAATGCGTGAGTAGATGATGCTACCTACAAAAGTTTTTTGGAGAGCTTTAATATGTCGATTTCTTTGCTAGAGTACAATCCTGTCTCCCAAAACCAGCGCGTGGCGGGATTTGAAATTCCAGGGGATGAGCAACCCCGGATTTATAGTACGGATACTCTTCTCTCAGCGACTGATCTTGATGTGTTAATCACAGCAGCGTATCGGCAGATTTTTAATGAGCAACAGATGCTGGAACATCATCGGCAGCGCTTTTTGGAATCTCAACTGCGATCGCGTCAAATTACCGTCAAAGAGTTTATTCGAGGTTTGGTGCTATCTGATTCGTTCCGGCGACTCACGTTCGAGAGCAATAATAACTACCGATTTGCAGAAATTTGCATCCAGCGAGTTTTGGGTCGGAATGCTTATGGCGATCGTGAAAAGATTGCCTGGTCGATCGTGCTTGCGACGGAAGGACTTCAGGGATTTATCGATCAGTTACTCAACAGTGAAGAATATTTCAGCAACTTTGGAGATGACACAGTTCCCTATCAGCGTCGCCGGATTCTACCCCAGCGCGTGAAAGGTGAAGTGACTTTTGCCCATATGGCACGATATGGCACGGACTATCGCGACAAGCTGCCTCAACCGACAGTCGCAGGCAACCGAAGAGATTCTGCTCGATTGGATTACCTCCGCTGGACTTGGCAAAAGAATCCACCCGCAGGTTTGGAGAAAGCCTGGATTGGTTTATTCTATGGAGGGATGGCGCTGATTGCGTTGCTCGTATTTGCAACACTGTTTGGCTTCTAAACAAGATTCATCATGGCTCCTGCAATGGATCATTTCCTTCTCGGTAGCTTCGCTGTTTGCTTAGTTGGGGCTGTTTTGGGATATTGCACCCAAGAAATTGCTCAACGACACGCTGCTGAAAAAGCGTTGCGAAAACAAACCGAACGGGAGCGATTGGTGAATCAGATTGCTCAGCATATTCGCAAGTCTCTCAATCTTGATCAAGTCCTGAACACGACGGTTGAGGAAGTTCAGCGCTTTCTAGATGTCGATCGAGTTTTGATTTATCGACTCTGGGACAATGGCACAGGCTGCGCGATTTACGAAGCCGTTTTACCTGCATACCCGAAAATCTCAGGACAGACGTTTCCGCAGGAAGTCTTTCCCCAGGAGTATCATCAGGCTTACTCTCTGGGGAAAGTTCGTGCGATCTCGAATGTTGAGCAAACGGATGTGGAGCCTTGTCTTGCAGAATTTGTCAAACAGTTCGGAGTCCAGGCAAAGCTAGTCGTCCCGATTCTACAAGAAGATCGTGAGAATGCAGAGTCAACGGTTCCCTATCTCTGGGGACTGCTGATTGCGCATGAATGTAAGCGTCCGCGCCACTGGGAAGATTGGGAAATCGAGTTAATGCAGCAACTTGCAACCCAAGTCGCGATCGCAATTCAACAATCCGAACTCTACAATCAACTCCAGCAACTCAATGCTCAACTCGAACACCGCGTACAACAGCGCACCGCACAACTTGCTGAGGCGAATGATTCGCTCACCGTAGAAATCGCGGAACGGCAACGCACAGAGGCGAAACTGCGTCATACAAACGATACCCTACAGGCGCTAATCACGGCTTCTCCTCGGGCAATTTTGATGCTCGATCGATTGAGTAAAGTTCAGATCTGGAACCCTGCGGCTGAGCAGATGTTTGGTTGGACTGAAGCAGAAGTTCTCGATCGTCTGAGTCCGATTCAGCTAGAAGATTCGCTGCAAAAAAATGTTCTAGCCGGAAAAACCTATACAAGTGTAGAGCTATGCCGTCCTAAAAAAGATGGAACTGCGATCGAGTTGCTCCTTTCTGCTGCTCCTCTACTCGATGGTCATGCACAGATTAGCGGGATTGTTGCTGTAATTGCTGATATTACAGAGCAGAAACAACGTGCTGAGCAGTTACGACTTCTACAATCGGTAGTTCTCAACACCAATGACGCAGTGATTATTACAGAAGCGCAACCGATCGACGAGCCAGGTCCGCGGATTCTCTATGTGAATGAAGCCTTCACGCGAATCACAGGCTATAGCTCCGCAGAAGTTTTGGGAAAAACGCCTCGAATCTTACAGGGAACAAAAACAGATCAAGCAGAACTTCAGAAAATCCGCACCGCATTAGCACGCTGGGAATCGGTCACAGTCGAGCTAATCAACTATCGAAAAGATGGATCAGAATTTTGGAATGAATTTAGCTTAGTTCCGGTTGCGAATGCTCAAGGCTGGTATACACACTGGATTGCAGTCCAGAGGGATACCTCTGCCCGCAAACGTGCCGATGAGATGCGACTTGCTCTCGAACGCGAGCAAGAACTAAGCCTTTTGAAAACGCGCTTTTTTTCTATGGCATCGCATGAGTTTCGCACCCCACTGAGTATCGCCCTCGCTGCGGCTCAAGTGCTAGAAACGTCTCAGGTTGAATGGGATAACACTGAGAAACGATTGCGGAATCTGCATCGCATTCAGGATTCAGTCAAAAATATGGTGCAACTGCTCGATGACATTTTGACCATCAATCGGGCTGAAGCTGGCAATCTTGCCTTTAACCCCAAACCCCTGAACTTAGAGCCGTACTGCCGCCAATTTATTGAGGAGATGCAACTGAGTGCGGGTGTGCAGCATCTTCTAACTTTTACTTGCCACGGGACTCCTCGATCGATTGACTTAGATGAGAAGCTGATTCATTCGACCTTATCGAATTTGTTGTCCAATGCGATTAAGTACTCTCCACCGTATGGAAAAGTAGACGTGATGTTGGAATTTCAACTTGATCGCGTTTTACTCAGCGTGCAAGATGAAGGCATTGGCATTCCGCTCGAAGATCAACGACGATTGTTTGAACCTTTCTACCGAGGTAAGAACGTCGGCACAATTCCAGGGACAGGATTAGGGTTAGTGGTTGTGCAAAAATGTGTGGGCTTGCATCAAGGTCAGATTCAAATCACCAGTGAATTTGGCAGAGGCACAACCTGTCAATTAATGCTGCCGCTGCAAAAATAAAGCCCCGCACCGAGGTTTAAATCTGGTGCAGGGTTTGACACAACATGCGGCGATCGAGTTAGAAGTTATCAATGCCTTCAATCGTCCAGGCTGGATCAGGGAGCGATGGAATGTAAGCCCCCAGCGAGAAATTGCCCCCATTCAGGTACCAAATCGCATTCGACCCCGTTAAACGATCACGCCAGACAAGATCAAGCTGATTGTCCTGATTGTATTCTCCAATGCCATCAATATCCCAATTGGAAGGAGCAATGATCAGGTTAATCGTTCGATTGTACTGAGTCCCATTCATAATCCAGATACCAGTCTCAGCCGTCGTGAAGTTACGCCAAACAATATCCGTTTGACCATCGCGATTAAAATCAGCCAAGCCTCTGATCTGCCAATTTAAATCAATTGCTGCCCCTACAGATGTCCGGCTTACCTGTCCTCGATCGAAGAACCAATACGCCATCTCACCCGTTGTTGTATTGCGCCAAACGAGATCGAGATTGCGATCGCTGTTCATATCAGCAATTCCATTCAATTGCCAATTTGCGCTCACGCCTCTCATCAAAATAGATGATGAAGAGAACTGAGTTCCATTGAACCGCCAGAGCGCGATTTCAGTTGTCTGATCATTGCGCCAGAGCAAATCAGGATTACCGTCTCCCGTCAAATCCTTGACTGCGATAATTCTCCAGCCGTCCGGCACATTCAAGCCCATTGGAACAGTCATCTTTTCAGTCACTTGACCATCTTGGGTAAGCCAAATCGACAATTCACGAGTCCGGAAATTCCGCCAGACAATATCTGTATCTCCGCTGCGATCGAAATCTCCTGTTCCCTGAATTTCCCAATCTTGGTTAAGAGTTTCGAGCGGAGTCGTGCGGTTAAATACATCTCGACTGATCCGCCAAGTGCGATTCTCTCCAGTTTGATAATTCCTGAGTAGAATTTCACCTTTGTTCTGATCGCTAAATTGAGCAACCCCTTCTACTGACCAATTGCGATCGGGTAAGTTGGGCAGGTATGCAAAGGTTCCGAGGGTTTCTCGGTTCATGTACCAGATTGCCATCTCTTGCGATGTGGTATTGCGCCACAACAGATCCAGGTTCTGGTCGCCGTTGAAATCGTACAGTTGTTCAAATTGCCAGCCTGTAGGCGGTGCAGAGAGAATTAATACACTGCGCTCAAATTGCCCGTTTCGCATTAACCAGATTCCATTCTCGCCCGTGCGCTGATTGCGCCAGAGGATATCTGCGAATCCGTCGCGGTTGAAGTCTCCTGCCGCTTGGGGTCGCCAAGCAAGATCGGGAACTCGCTCTAAGAAACGACTCGTTTTGATGTTGGTGCCATCCATGAGCCAAACGGCTACTTCTCCGGTTCGCGAATTTGACCAGAAGATGTCTGCGTTGCCATCATTATCAAAGTCAGCTACGGCTCCAACTTGCCAACTTGTATCTGGGACGCTCAGAATCAACGCGGTTGAACTGATCACAGTATCGCGCATGAACCAGATCGCATTCTCACCTGTGCTGACATCGCGGAAGAGAATATCGACTTTGCGATCGCGATTAAAGTCTGCAACTCCTTTGACTTCCCAACTGGTTCCATTCGTTGTGCGAAGGAATGTGCCTCTAAATGTCAGATCCGGAGACATCTGCCAAAGCGCAGTTTCACCAGTTGTGCGATTGCGCCAGAGTAGATCACTATCCCCATCGCCATCAAAATCTGCTGTTCCTGCAATTCTCCACTGAGAATCTGGCACAGTGAAGAAGGAAGTTTCTTGATCTAATAAGCTACCGGAGGGCAGCCAGAGCATGTTTTCCCCGGTGCGCTGATTGCGCCAGAGAATGTCATAGGGCGAATCACTATTTGCACCGCCTGGAGTCGCGTCGTCGTTCGTGATGGTTATAGTCGCCGTTTCTGTCTGAATTGTTGCGCCAGTCGGAGTGTTGAGCGTGACTTGGAAGGCTTCATTTGCCTCTGGCTGGGTATCCCCTAGAACATTGAGCGTGATAGTCTGTCTTATCTGATTGGGGGCAAATGTGAGGGTGCCGGATGCAGCAACGTAGTCATTTCCGGTGACTGTCGCTGTTCCATTGACGGTGCTGTACTGCACTGTAATCGGAGTTGGGCTTGCTTCACTCAAGTTCACTTCAAACGTAACCGGGGTAATGCCACTGTTGCCTTCAGCAATGCTCGTCGGGACGGCTACGATCGATAAACGAGGCAGGGGTTCGTCATTTCTAATCGTGGTCAGTCCGATGCCATCTGCAATTTGAGCATTGATTGGATCGCTCAGTTCAATGCTAAAGGTTTCGTCTTGCTCAAACCGAGTGTCTCCAGTGACTTGAACAGTGATGAGTTGCTCAGTTTGTCCAGGGGCGAAGGTCACGGTTGCAGGCGTAGAAACTCCTACAAAGTCGTTGCTATCTGCTGTGCCGCTGCGAGTAACATATTTTACGGTGACCGTTTCGCTGCTGGGATTGGAGAGACGAACTCTAAATTGAACGGGAGTGTTGCCTGTGTTGCCTTCGAGAACTGGGGTAGCATCTTCGATCGTAAGGGTGGGGCGGAAGTCATCGCTGA
>JALOOO010000194.1 GCA_025454375.1 Leptolyngbya sp. Prado105
GCACTTGCGCCTTGCCTGGTGTAATCATCGCTTTGACCGCTTATTTTCGAGCGATAATTTGACGCTTTCTTTGTACTCCCCTAAACGCTAGATGCGCCCGTCGTCTTAACAGTTTCGTCAGGATTCTTTGCTCTACCTTGTTTCTCGCCAGTATTACGTAGGAGGAGTGCTTTACTAGTGGATCGACCAATAACTGAGTTTTCGCGCCGCACTCTACTTAAAATGTTTGGCATTGGCGCTGTCGCTAGCACGATTGGTTACTCACGATTTGCCAAGCCACAGCCTAGCATTTACAAGCAAGATACTTTAGATTTGCCGAAATTTCTTGGAAATCAATCTAAAACTGTGGTGGTCGTGGGGGGCGGGTTAGCAGGACTCGCCTGCGCCTACGAACTCTCTCAACGCGGCTTCACAGTGACATTACTGGAGCGATCGCTCCAACTCGGTGGCAAAATCGCTAGTTGGTCAATCCAGGTAGGCAGCGACGACTTTATGATGGAACATGGGTTTCATGGCTTTTTTCCTCAGTACTACAACCTGAAAAGCCTTGTTTCAGAACTCGCGATCGAAGCAAACTTTGTGGATTTGAAGTACTACTCAGTCGTCTTTCGCCAGAACACTTATCATCCTGAAGTCTTTCGCCCTAGCCATTCGGCATTTCCTGGAATATTGTAGATTTAGCGATCGCGTCTCCGAACCGCTTGCGTTGGGGCATTAACCTGACGCATCCTGCTCACTGGCAAGTCTTTCGCGCGATTACAGGCTTTCACCAGCAGCGCAGTTTTAATCAGTTAGATCACCTTTCAGTTGCAGACTGGGTTGCAGACGATTTTCCTCGCGGACTGTATGATTTGTACTTCCTGCCGTTTGCGAAATCTAGCCTCAATGCTCCAGATGCTATGAGCGCGGGCGAATTGATGCAGTTTTTTCACTTCTACTTTTTCGGCAATCCCGAAGGACTCGCCTTTAATGGCACAAAGCAAGATATGGGCACATCGCTCGTACAGCCAATCGCCGAGGCAATCCGCGCTAAGGGTGGGACGATCATCACCCATGCAAATGTGAGTGCAATCACCTGTAGCAACGACAGAATCTGCAAGCTCAGCTACCAGAGCGACGCAACGGCTGAAACCATTCCGTTTTGGGTGACGCAGAACTCAGCGATCCCGGCTACGACCAGTCAAACGTTTTTCGGCGCGGGCGATCGTGTCTTCGCTGTGACCCAGGACGAAGCGATTTCGCTGACTTGTACTCACCAGGGCTGCACGGTTCAACCGCAGGCAAGTGGCGAATTTCATTGTCCCTGTCACGGAGCCGTTTTCGATGCTCAAGGTCGAGTCGTGCGCGCTCCTACGAAACGAGATCTCCCCCGCTACCGGATCAATCAACGCAGCCAGGATCGAGTGCAGCTTGCCTCAATTGCCCCTTCGCAAACAGCAACTCAGACGATCGAAGCAGATTACTATGTGTTTGCACCGGATGTTCCTGGTGTGCAGCAGCTATTCGATCGCATGGAGGGCGCAAATGTTGAAGTGCGATCGCAGATTTCTAAGCTCGTGGTCGCTGATCCGTTTGCAGTGTGCCGATTCTGGTTCGATTCTGATTTCGACTGGGAACATAGCAACTTCGCGTCACTGTCGGGCTACAAGCTCACGGACAGTATCACTCTTTACCACCGGATTCAGGATCAGTTCATTGAATGGTCAAAACGCACAGGTGGCAGCGTAGTCGAACTTCATGCCTACTGCTACAAGGAAAAAGACTTCCCGACCCAGCAAGACTTACTCACGACTTTCGAGCAGGAACTGTATGAAATCGTGCCGAGTCTGCAACAAGCGACGCTGCTACATCGCGAACTCGTCAACCAGAAAAACTTCTCTGGCTATCCGCCCGGAAGCTATGTCGATCGTCCCGAAACAACGACCGCAATGTCTAATCTTCGCTTTGCTGGAGATTGGGTTAAGATGCCGTTTCCGAGTGGACTGATGGAACGAGCGGTTAGTAGTGGACTGCTGGCAGCGAATAGCATTCTGCATCAAGAAGGACTACAGCGGCGATCGCTCTTTACGGTTAAGCCCGAAGGCTTGCTGCAAATTTGATTTCTTCGATGACTTTAGAACTCCGCAAACGTATGATTCATTATGTAGCCTATGACTTCATCACCTGAGCGCTCCTTTTTTTCAACACGCGATATTCGACAAGCGGGGATCAATCCCAATTATTGGTATGTGGTTGCTCAAAGTAGCGAAGTGAAAACTCAGCCGATCGGCATCACGCTTTGGGAAAGACGGATTGTTCTTTTTCGAGATACACAAGGCAAAGTCGCTGCACTTGAAGATTGCTGTCCGCATCGGCAAGTGAAACTGAGTCATGGGAGAGTGCAAGGTGATCGTCTTGAGTGTGCCTATCATGGCTGGTGTTTTGATAGCACAGGTCGGTGTATTGATGTGCCGTATCTTGAGAAAAATCAAAAGCTCTCTAGTAGCAAAATTCGATCGTATCCAGTCCGAGAACAGGATGGATTCATTTGGCTGTTTCCAGGGGATCAAGCCGTAGAAAAGGTCGCTGATTTTCGCATTTCAGAATGGGAGCATCTGAACTACATTGCGACTGTTTCCGTGATTGATTGCAATGCTCATTATTCCTATCTGATCGAGAATTTAATGGATATGTATCACGGACATCTGCATCAAGATTGGCAAGCTTGGGCTGATCCGGTGTTGCAGAACTTGAACGAGAAGCGCGATCGCGTGGATGCGTTCTATCAGGCACAAAGCTATTACAAAATCGATAAAATTTGGTCAATTTCTCAACTGTTTTTTCCGGCTCTGCGGCGACTGCATCCTGAACCGTTAAACGTGAGCTATGTATATCCGCATTGGGTTTCGACTTTGGGAAGTGATTTTAAGATTTACTGTTTGTTTTGTCCACGATCGCTCACTTCAACTCGTGCCTATTTGGTTCATTTCACATCACTTAATGCGTTCTGGCGGCTGCATAAATTGCACGTTCCATTTCGGCGATTTGTCAAAAATCGGTTGTTTGGGTCAGCACAAAAGCTGCTCGACGGTCTGGTGCGCCAAGATGTATTGATGATTGAGGAAGAACAACAGGCGTATTTGAACAATCCGCAGCAGCACAATCATGAATTGAATCGCGCGATCGCAGGTGTTCAACGATTAATCTGGGTTCAGGCAACCGAAGAGATCGAATGATAGGCACTTGTCTACGGTTTAGAACGAATGGGTTGAGCAGATTCACTGGTCACAGTGACATTACCATCTTGGGCGGTTGCCCTTTTGTATATCCGGTTAAAAGCAACTGGGTCATCGAGTAGATGCGCTCGTAAAAACAAGGCGCTCCACCGAGCGATCGTCGCAATTGCCTGAGTTTGATTGAGGGTGGGTCGGCTAGGATCACGGGGATTATCTTGATTGGTCATGCTGTAGTGATTTGCTCCCTTGACGATGATGAGGGCTTTCGGCGGCGTTTGAATTTGCTGGTATGTTCTTTGAGTTTCGTCTAAGTCAGAGACACCATCCAGACTGCCACCAATTAAGGCGGTCGGAATATTTTGGTTGTCGATCGCTGGAAATGCGCCCGTGATTGGTGGCGTTCGGAAATTTGTGCCGTAGAAGATGCCCGCTTTTAATTCGGGTGGTCGAGTAAAAGTGCCTGTGCAAACCCCAGGAAAGCACTGATTTTGAATTGCGCCTAATCCGACATAACCACCAAGCGAATGTCCTAATAGTCCGAGTTTGTTAGTGTCCACTCGGTTCGCGAGGCGGGATTGAGGATTGGCATTTTCGGCAATCATTTGTTTGAGGACATCGTTCACTTGCTGTTGTTCTGCGGCTAACCCAGTCAGGGTTTGTCCATTCGGAGCAGTTAGCGATCGCGTGCGATTGGGAACGACTACGATGAAACCAGAGCGGGCGACTTCAGTAGCGAAGTTGGAGTAAGCGGATTTATCTACTAATGCTCCTTGTAGGAGTAACACAATAGGGAATTTTTTCTTGAGGGCAGGGGTACGAGGAAAGTAAACATCTGCGGGGTCTGAAGTGGCAGCCGTTTGGTTGGGAGTTTGGGAAGCAATGGTGATGGTGCTGCGATCGACTTGCTGGAAGAAGGGAATGGAATCCTGTGCAGCCGTTTGTGGAGACGGTGAAGCCACGGCTTGCTTTGCATTAAAAGACGGATTAATGATCAGACAGGCACAAGTCAAAGCAGCATAAATCGTCTCTTTCATCACTTTTGCTCCTCAATTTAACCTATTAATCTTTTATGATATGTCTCATCAGTTGCGATCGCACTCGTTGCAAGCTGAACTATCTTTATCCTAGAGAGTTCATGTCAGAGAAACATCTACAAAACGTCTCGACCCGTCCCGACCAAAAGATAACTGCTTCAACTAACCTTTGGCGATGGTTGAGCATATCCACTTAACTCGTTTGTCTTAAGCATTAGGGACTATCTGTGGACAAGAAACAAGAGAGAGATTGAGTAGTCTGAGACATGCTACCCGGATAGATCGCAACCAAATTAATGCTGCCATCGGGTTGCTTGACCCATCCTTGCGCTTCAATCATGTCTGCGGAGGCTTGCGGAGCAGATTGAGACGGAGCAGATTGAGACGGAGCAGATGAGGTCTGATTTGGGGCGCGATCGTCTAACCACACCCTTTCTCCCATCAACGGTTGTCGCGGATCTTCGGGCAGTCCACCCCGACCCGTAATCGCAAAGGAATTCCCTTCATCCGCTGGACAGGTTGAGGCAATCAATCCACTCGTATCTTGCAGATCCGTGGGCAACTGCAATAAGCCTTGACTCGGATCAACATCAGGAGTACTGAGCGTAATCGTGCCACTGATACCAAATTGCGAACTCGCGGTAATGTCGCTCAAGGCTGTTTCTGCTGAACGAGGCTCAATCCCGAGGAGTCCTTCAGTCGTGATGCGAATGTTGCCGCCGCGACCCGTAAAGGCATTGGCTAAGATATTACTATTTTCTTTGGGCACAGCGACAATCACATTGCTGTTTAAGATAATGTTGCCCCCATCTCCGCCTGCTTGATCCGTTCCCGCTGTGGTGGAGATGAAACTACCACGGCGCAACAGCAACAGAGCGGGCACTTGCAGTATGATGTTGCCTCCCTCCCCCGAGGTCGTTTGCGCCTGAATCGAACCCAGGTTGTCGAGATGAAGTTGACGAGCCGTTACCTCTAAGTTACCTGCTGCCCCCTGACCTCTAGAAGAGGCAGATAATACCGCCCCATTCGTGATGAAGAACCGATTAGTATTAACTGCGATCGTTCCTCCCCGACCAATGCCCTCAGATTCCACTGAGCTAAAAGCACCGCTGGAAAATCCATTGCTGACCCCATCGAAGGACACAACATCACTCGCCGTGATCGTGATATTTCCGGCATTGCCTTGTCCAAATGTGGCAGGACCCACTTGCGCCCCGTTGGTGAGAGAAAATGTGCCTGTGGTGATGCTGATGTTGCCTCCCTGACCCATACCGCTAGCTGCTACCGAACTAAAAGCACCGCTGCTAAATCCATTGCTGCCCACCCCATCAAAGGACACAGCATCACTCGCCGTAATCGTGATATTTCCGGCATTGCCTTGTCCAAATGTGCTAGCAACTACTTCTGTCCCATTGGTGAGAGACAGCGTCCCTGTGGTGATGTTGATATTCCCAGTATTGCCCGTGCCCTTTTGTTCAACTCGATTGGAAATCACCATTTCATCGAGATTAATCGCTTCTGTGGCATTGATGTCGATGTCTCCTGCTTGAGCTTCTACAGTTCCTAAACCTTCTGCGATGCCTGCTCGTATCCGTGTTCCAAGCCCAGTACTTGTGAAGTTGCGAGCGGTAATCGCAATGCTGCCACCGCTATCAGAACGAACATCGATCAACGCATCATTCCCGATCGCGACATCTGCCCTCGCCAATCCATCCGGGACACTCAACCGCCATTCCTGCCCCTGCTGCGTCAGTCCCACCTCACCTGCTGCTGCCACCCCCGCCAATTCCACCCGTCCTCCAGGGGCGAGTAATTGCCCACCGTCGATCGCGACATTACCACCTGTCAGGTTTAAGGTTCGCCCATTTGGAACTTGTAAAATTGCGCTTTGCGATCGTACTTCCCCCGGACGAGTTCCATACTGCAACCCAATCGGCGCACTAATCGTCAGCAAAGGTGGAGTTTGATCAGCCGTTGTACTAAACTCGAACCCATCCGCAAACTTCAGACGATTAGCAGTACTGGCGAGAAATGATCCTCCAATTTGCAACTGAGCATTTGCACCGAATACAATGCCATTTGGATTGATTAAGAATAAATTCGCAGTACCGTTTGCCCGAAGTAATCCATCAATATTAGACCCATTACTTCCAGTCACACGAGTAATGATGTTCGTAATGTTGGCTGCATTGTTAAACGAAGCACTGCCACCTGTGGGAATGGAGAACTGTTGAAAGCTGTGAAATAAGTTGTTGCTACGAGTTGCGCCGCCGTCGATCTGAAAGTTGGGATCACCAGAGACTTGAGATCGCTCTCCCGCAGGCAAGGTCTGATCCGGCATAACTTGAGCGATCGCACGACTAGCAAAAAGCGCAACTTCGATCAATCCGAATCCAATCATCAGCCCCAGCCCCAGCCTCCAAACCTGAACCATAGTACATCCTTAATGACGTGCTTCAACGGAACTCTTACCCTAGCTAGATAGGAAAATCGTGGTATTCTACGTATTGGTAATTCAAGCAGATTCGATAGAGATTATCAATACAAGTAATTTTCATAACCTACTCATCACTGATACAACGATTAGAGGATGCTTTAAAAGTGTGGAAAGGCTCTGCTCATTTGCTCCTATATCATAGAATGTAGAGCGAATAGAACAAAATCCACGATCGAGGGGACTCCGAGCCAATTTCAGCATCTTCAGTCCTGTTTATTGGACACGCGCACAGTTAGCGCCGACTTCGCGGCGCGGGTGAGTCCGTTTGAACGGCTACTTTTAAGACATTCTCTCCATTGACAGCAAATCTAAAATGATGAAGTAGGATTGACTCAATTTTATGGTGCAAAAAGTTGTCATAATTGGAGCGGGTCCATCTGGACTATTACTTGCTCATTATTTATTGCGTCGGGGTCAGTATCGCGTCGAGATTTATGAGCGACGGGCTGACCTGCGGTTAGTCGATGCTTCGCAAGATCGTACATTTCCCATCTCGCTTCAGGAGCGAGGCAGAAAAGCACTCCGCGAGATTGCAGGGTTAGACGAAGCGATCGCGGCTGCGAGTGTGTTTTGCAATGGCACAATGATTCATCGCAAACGAGGTAGAGCCAGGAAGTTTCCGCGTGCCACTCCAATTCTGACCCTTGACCGCAATCGGTTGGTGATGATTCTTTTGCAGCAGTTAACGCAGATGTATCCAGTAGAACAGTTCAGCATTCGGTTTAGCTGTGAGTGTGTGCAGATAGATCAGAAAGCTAAAACTGTGACCTTACAACCGGGGCAAGGCGAGGCTTTTTTGCTGAATTACGATCGTCTTGTTGCAGCAGATGGAGCGCGATCTCAAATTCGCGATATTTTAGTGCGAGATGCAGGGCTGCACTGCGAACAAAGTGATGTGCCGGATGCCTATAAATCGGTGTTTCTCCCCCGATTAGATCCCGCACTCGGTATAGAGCTAGAGCCTGACAAGATTCATGGGTTTAACCGGGACAATCAGACTCGAATGCTGATGGTTCCTCAACCCGGAGATCGCCTGAATGGGGTGCTGATTTTTGATGTAGAGCAAAATCTAAACTTGTCTACTAAAGACGAGGTTTTAACATTCTTTCGAGAAGGCTTTCCCCTGTTTGGACAGTTGATGTCAGAAACAGAAGCAGAAGACTTCGTAAAGCGTCCAGTGGGACGAGTCCTCACAGTTCGATGCGATCGCTTTCATGAGGGTGATAGTATTTTGCTCATTGGAGATGCGGCTCATGCGGTGTCACCCTCGATCGGGCAGGGATGCAATGCTTCACTAGAGGATGTATCAATCTTCGATCGGTTATTGGAACAATATGAGGATGATTGGTCGCTGGCTTTACCTGCTTTTACTCAGCAACGAGTTCCAGATGCTCATGCACTCAAGGACTTGTCAGATTACTCGTTTCCGCGCACGCAGGGGTTAAAGGTTGAGTTCTTCTTGCGGTTGGCTCTCAAGAAGCTTCTCCATCAATGGTTTCCACAGCGAGTGAAGCCATTTGTATTCGATCTGCTGCTTGATCACAATCTGTCCTATTCGCAGATATTGAGTCTGAACCAAGGTTGGATTAACAAGGTGAAGCGATCGCTTCGCTAAGTTGTTTGAATCATTATTTCGACGATTTGTGCCGCTTGATTCAATCCATCCGTTTGTTTCAACCTCATAGAGATGTCTACAGCCTTCTTCTGATAGCACGGATTGTGGAGGAGTTGATTCATTTTACTAGAGACATCAATACGGCTAAACCTCCGCTTACTCAGCTTTAAAGCAACGCCTAAATCAATGAGACGCGCAGCATTGTAATGCTGATCCCCAAACAAAGGTAATGCCAGAATTGGTTTGCCAGAGTAGAGGGATTCATGAATACTATTCATACCACAATGACTGACAAACGCAGCGATGTTCGGATGAGATAGCACTGCGGATTGAGAAACAAAAGATTCAACCCGAACCGTAGAAGGTAATGAGGGTAAGATTGCTTGCGCTTTTTCTGGTAGCGCCCACAGAACTTTAAGCCCCGTTTGCACTAACCCTTCTATTAGTTCTTTTGCTTGCCAAGTGCTTAGGGTCGCTAAAGTGCCGAAAGCCATGTAAATGACACCTGTTTTATCTGACTCTAACCAATCGTGCAGCAAACCTTCAATAGGCTTGTGCTGGGTCGAAAAAATTGGACCCACCATGTGAACCTTAGCAGGCAGCGATCGCTGTGGTTCAATGTCGAATGAGCTTCCCACAATCATGGTTTGGTTTTCCCAAGGATTGGGCAGATGCTGCTGCTGAGCGCAATCCTGACGCATCCGATTCAACTTGAGCAGTGTGGGCAAAAGGTAACCCTTCTCCAGTCGCGGCATGAGAGAATTCAGTACTTTTTGCCATCCCTTCATTTGTGTTGGGTAATCCGTTCCAAACTGGGGTTGATCGGAACTAGGCTTGACAAACTGACCTAGAAATCGACTTTGAATGATGAAGGGTAATTGTTGTTGAGTTGCTAGATCGATCGCGGGAACCACGGCTCGATCGATGATGAGACAGTTCGGGTGATGCTCTTGCAGAAGGCGCTTCAGCGATTCATACATAGGACGATAGAACGTGATAGTTCTTTCTAACATCAACTGGTTACTCCGCCAGGAATGAGGTTCTTGGGAGATGTTGTCCCAGAATGTATTTTTCTCAGCAATGTATTCATCGTCTATTGACTGAAATTCCCAAGGAATAACCTGAATGTTGGGATGATTGACCCATGTTTTTGCAGTCGGATGAATCACAAAGCTGACTGTATACCCTCGACGGACAAGTTCTTCAGATAGTGCTATTAGTTGATTAGTGTGACCCATTAGGGGTACAGAAATCGCCATGATGTGTTTTTTCATAAATAGTCTGGGCGATACGATTTTGGTCTACAACAGGGCGCATCCAGAGATTAGGGGAGTACAAACTGAATCCGGCAAAATAGAGAAGCCCAAAAAAATAGGAGAGGCGACTTGCGATCGCGATCCCCTGCAA
>JALOOO010000026.1 GCA_025454375.1 Leptolyngbya sp. Prado105
TGGCTTGTTTTGGACAGCACAGCGCAAGCTCAGAACAACTGTATCGGACATGATTAGACAGCTGGATATGGTTATGCCCTTCTCACAGCCACAGACAAATAAACAGCCTTTACGGATGAAAATATAATAATAGGCGGAGAAACAATTGTAGAGGGGTCAAAATATTCTGACGTTATAAAAAACCTTGTGAATTATAGCAATATAATACCTATAACACAAGCTAATTTTGACTTATTAAAGGTTAATAATGCCCAATTAGATGATGTTAAGGTAGGGCAACGGTATATGATTACACCATCTTTTGGCGCACCAAAAATATAGTATCCACCAGGCGCTGAAATCATGCCATAAGTTCCAGGATCATCTTTCTTGCCAAACTTGATGTTTACTCCAGCTTTCTTAAAGATGCCGACATATTTCTTTGCCTGAGGTAATGCTGTAGACTCTTGACGATAAGACTTAATTTCGTAAATTTCGCGACTCGATACATTCAGAATATCTGGCTGTAACCCAAGTTCGGTAGGCGTAACTCTATCGAATTTTACCTGAAAACCTCTATTTTTAAATTCAGCCAGAATTGTTGAGATAGAGATAAAGTTTGTAAAAACACTTTCACCAACATGAGCTACTGTATAGTACCTGCTGATGCCCTTGTGAGCTTCTGCTCCAATGTAAAATCTGATTGGCTGATTGCCTGGTGGATTCCACTCTCCAGGATCAAGTCCTGTGATGAGTGTTTCTTCTTCGTCCAGCCCTCTAATAGATGCTGATACTGTTGGAAACTCTACGTCCTCGCCTTGCAACCTCTGTTGAATGGTTTCAAATACATTTTGCTCAAATGTTAATAACTCTTTCCAATCTTGAGGCTGACATTGTGCAAAGAAGAGAGACATCTCGTTAATGCCTTGCTGAAGTTCAGCTTCGCTCATAGCAGAGTAAAGGGTATGGAGAAACAGATGACGTTGTTCGCTCGTACTTGAAATGGATTTTTCAGGAGCTAATGCAGCATACTCTCCACCCAGACTCAGCAGTTGACTAAGAAACTGTATGTCTTGCTTGAGTGTTAGTAGATTTTGATCTTGAGTTTGCTGCGTTGCTTGAATAACTGGAGTTTTGACTAAATTGGTTGAGTCAGCAGTTCAATCTAAGCAAGCGGAAGTGAGCTAGCTTGTGAACTAGCAATGATGTGACGATCGCGAAACGGTGCCACGAAAAATCAGGCTACATCAGTCGAGGGTGGCGGTAGCGGTTTCACGGATTGAGCTTGTCGAGCCGCTCGTTTTTTGACCGTGGGATAGCGAATGCGGGCAGGACGGGTTTTCCCGCGAGTTGCGCCCGGAGATTTTCCACGAGTTTTGGGTGGTTTGGCAGGGGTTCCAATGGCGGCTAAAATGACAGCAAAGCCTTGTGCTACGCGCCCTGGAGACAGCTTATCTTGTGGAGACTGCCAGGGCAAGGGACAGTCCGTGAGTTCGTCACGTGCCAGCCATAACTGCCAGGTCATCAGCGGCATCAGGTCGCTCCAGCGTTCAGTGGCAGCTAAAGTTGAGAACTGTGGCAGTGTCCAATGTAACCGTTGCTTCGCAAAGCGATACCAATGGTCACAGGCAAAGCGTCGCAAGTACTTCAACCACAGTTGCGTCAACGGCGGTTGGGTTTTGCCCAACCACACTAGCCACAGCACTTGAAACTTGCGTTTGCGCCCGATGGGTTGGATGACCTCCACCCGCAAGAGTTCCATTTCTCGTTTCGGGGATTTCGCGAAATGCAAGCGACTCCACCGCATCAATTGGACTCGTCCCAGATTCGGGTCTTCCACTTCGAGGCTTTCGCTCGGAGTTGTCCATGTCTGTGGGTCATTGAGTTTGAACTTCTCACCATGCTTGTGCGGTGCGCCTCATCCCGCATATGCAGGCGGCGCATTCCACAGCACTCGATTCGAGGCGACTCGCAGTAACAGGTCTACCTCAATTGTTTGGGTCTGATTCACAAAACTGGCATTGCCATATTCCCGGTCAAAGGTGGCAAGCGGTCGAACGCTCAACTGTCGGGTCACTTGTTTGAGTTGGAAGACGGCTTTGCTGATGGGAGTCTCAAAGCTACTGATGCGCTCATGCCGTAACGGCAATGCCCAACTCCCGTCGGTTTCCGGTATCCACGCTAAGGTGCTGTAGCCTTGTCCGACACTCACAGGCGGTCGTCCGCGCTCAGCATCATGTTCCCATCCTCGATCTCTCAACGTGACTGCATCCCGGCGGAACCAACCTGTATGATCTCCAGCCAGTAACGGTTGCTCGCTCGTGCACACCCACTGCACATATTGTTTCATCAGCTTCGCTCGTGGTGGTCGGCTATCTTGCACCGCCGCATAAATGCTCGACCATTGCCGTCGGAACACTGGACTCAACGACAAGCTCACAAACGAACTCACACCTGCACTGGTCAACACAGCATCCATCAAATCGAACACCGCGTCACGGGCTGTGCCGAAGCCGTCATAAATCGTTTGCCGAAAGGCTTGCAATTTTTGGAAAATCATAGAGGGAATGTGAATTGTTGATCTAATTCATCATTTCCCTTCGGGCAGTTTGTGCCAAGCATCTACTGCCCTTTCTTCCCCGTTAGTCAAAACTCCAGATTGAAGCCAATTGCGATCGCGCTTTTTCGGTATGATTAGTCCCGATGCGCCAGTTTGAATTCTTTTATGTTATCGCTCCTTTCTAGTTTGATCTTGTCACAAGCAACCCCTGCTCCCACTCCAACCCCGACTCCAACCCCTCCTCCTCAACAAACGATCATCGAACCTCAAGAGATGCGCGTTCTGCCGGGAGAATTGGACTCAGTGCCAGTCTTTAATAGCAACAGTCCAGAAGTGGTGCAAAAAGAAGGCATTCTGCTCTCCACGTTTCCACCCACTGGCAAACAAGTCCCCTCTGCCCATCTCAATCAAAGCTTCTCAGGCAGATTTGACATCTTCACGCATCACATTGCAAAAGCACTGACTCCTGAAGATTTGAGAACGCTCTACCTGGGTGTGATTGCGCATAATCCAGGCAAAGAAGCCGTAACGATCGACATTCTGCAAGCCGCAAGCTACCTGAGCCAACCGGATGCCCCCTTTATCCCTCTCGATCCCGCAGTTGAGAATGATAATGGAGCAGTCTTCTCAGGTCCTGGAAGTCGGGCGATGGGTGACGTACTGCGAGGCGTGCGACAGGATCTCTTTCCTGCCCAGGTCGTGATTCCACCTGGGGAAAGTCGGATGTTGATGAACCTCCCGATCCCAGTGAAGCCATTAACACCGCCGCTGAATGGTCGATCGTCGCTGATGAGACTGCGCAGCACAGGCTCCATCTACCTGGCAAGCTTGGGCATGTTCGCAAAGCAAAACCCGGATGGAACCGAGCGAGAACCAACCGTCGCAGAATGGGAAACTCTACTCAATGCAGCAGATATCTCAGGACCTCGTGACAAAGCGCCAACTCCGATCGAGCAAACCACAGGCACTTTAATTTACGGACGAGTGGCAGGCGTGGCAGTCGGTTCTCAATGGAACGGGCGCATCCTAGATCAAAATGCCGATGCACTTAGCATTCCAGCACCCGGGACGGGCTTCTCCTACGGCTTAGCTACACTTCATCGCGGCACATTAGGCACGAATCAAAACCAAAGTGCCAAAATGATTCGGCGCTACCCTGACACGGCTTATCAAGCTCATGGGAACTATGCGATTCAATACAGTCTCACAATGCCGTTGCAGAATACAACCGATCAACCTCAGACCGTTGTTCTCACAGTAGAAACGCCGTTAAAGCGAGAAGATACTGACAAGGGACTGCGGTTTCTCCAACCTGCTGGACCTCAAATGAACTTTCGCGGCACTGTCCGCTGGCGCTACAACGACGATCGAGGACTACCCCAAACGCATTATTTTCATCTGGTGCAACGTCGCGGTCAACAGGGTGCGCCTCTCGTCACCTTGCAGATGAAACCTCAAGAGCGGCGATTCGTGCAGTTTGACTTTCTCTATCCGCCGGATGCCACTCCACCCCAGGTTCTAACGGTGAAAACGCTCAAATCGGAACCTGCACCGTAAAACAAGTGCCCACGCCAACTGCACTTTGGATCGCAATTTCTCCGCCTAAAAGATCGACGCAGCGTTTGACGATCGCAAGTCCCAATCCTGTTCCTGGAATCGTACTTGCATTCTGAGCGCGGTAAAACGATTGAAATAGTCGCGATTGTTCTGAAGTTGGAATTCCAATCCCTTGATCCGCAACTTGGAGGATCAGGTGATTGGATGCAACCTGCAACTTGCATTCAATCTTGCCGCCTCCGGGAGAGTATTTGATACCATTTGATAGTAAATTCGCGACAATCCGCTGAAACAATGTCAAATCGATCTCGGCGAGTTGCACCGTTGTCTCAGACGAAAAGACAATCTCATGGCAAGTAGTATTTGCCTGTGCTTCTTCGACAAGTTCAGCACAAAATTGCACAGGATCAACTTCAGTGGCACAAACTGCAAATTCAGTTTGCTCAGTTCGACTCAGTACCAAGACATCCTCCAACATCTGAGCCATTTGCTTGATTTTTGCTCGAATGCGCTGGAAATGTTTGCGCTGTCGATCGCTAACAGGAACGGTCGCGGTTTGCAGTAAATCGATCGAAGTCGAAATCACGGATAACGGCGATCTCAACTCGTGAGCAGTATCGGCTAGAAATTGCGTCTTTTGCTGATGGCGGTCTTGTCCTTGCGCTAACGCCTGCGGTGACTCAAGCTGAGACGGCTCAATCACTCGACTGATCGTGGCAAATCCCAGAGACTGCTGCGTGCTGCGATCGCGAATGACAAACCACTGACTTTCAAACCAAACCAGACCAGACCTGCTAAGCAACGCAAATTTTCCGCGCCATTCTCCCACTTCATCGAGCCTCGGCAAAATTGTCTGATGCCAAAGTTGCTGCCCTCTCTCATCAAGATTGAACTCAACCGCTCCAATCAACGCCTTTCCGCTGGGATTCAAGCAATGCCATTTCCCTGCTCGCGAAACGACTCCGATTAAATCTGAACTCTGTTGAGCAATTGCCCCGAACCAACTCGACTCGCTCCAAAAATCGGGCGGACAACTGAACTCAAACCCCTCTAAGTGGGATTGCCCAGAACGTGCAAAGTCAGGGGCATGATTCAAAGTTGAAGAAAAACTCAGTTTTACAGCTTGATGTGTAGACTTCATAACTGTTTGCCTTGCTGGGATCACATCACAGGAAACCTTCTGCGACACGAAATCCGCGCCTCAGTGATTACTATTAGTTAACTTCTCGAATTGCTGAGAGAGATCAGTACAATTTCGGTCATCTTTATTGTTTCTTTATATGAAGACCCTGCAAAATCGCAAACAATTCAGCGATCGTGCCGATTTAGTGCCAGAACTCGATTAGTTCAAATTTCATAAATCAGAAGATCCGTATTCATTCGACGATCGCCTGCATTTTTACACTATTTACCCTGAAATTACGGAGTAGTGCCCACAATGCCTTTCAGTGTCAGTACTTGGAAAATAAATGCTTTTTGCGCGAATTTTAGCCTGTTTTAGGACTTGAGCAGAGATTCCTCTGTATTACTTCTGAGAATTGATGAAAGTCATTCCCGTAAAATTAACTAGAATCTACGGATTAAATTTACGTAATTGAACGCTTCGCGATCGAATCCTTGCTGAACTAATCTGAATGAACGAATTGGTACCTTACCCAACTTTTATTCTGCGAAAAACACTAATTATATGCACAGAAAATAAAATTATCTCCGCAAACTTGGGTATACCGCTACCGTTATCAGACTTTATCTCACGTTTACAGAATGCTTCAACATTTACCCATTTCTTTAAGTATGAAGACACAAGAATGTAGTATTTTCACTAAGGGTGTATGTGATATTTCGCATTCGGTGATAACAAGTTAGGAAATTGTGTCTGTAATAGTTAGGACACTCGCATGGGTGAGCGAATGTCAATTTAGGCTTTGGTATTGCTCACGATTGATCAAGACATCTTCTACCAGTTTTAGCTAACGAACAGGGTTTATCTGAGATCGAGACTCTACATCTACCGATTTTCGAGTCGATCTCATCCTGAATAACGCAACTGATTAAAGAACGAGATCACTTATGCGTGAAAGGCTATCTGTTTCTGCTATGCTGCTGCGGCTCTTTCGACTGAGATTCCTCCTATGGCTTGTCCGGGGAGTTCTCGAATTACCCAAACGATTACGACGCTACATCTTATTCGGTGGAGATGGTGTTGTCTTTTTCATCTCAGCTTGCATTGCGCTCAACCTTCGCTTTGAGAATGAGCCATTATTCAATCAACTACAGTTTTACCAGGATTCTCTAACGCTTATTGTTCCAGTTAAATTCTGTATTTTCTACTTTTTAGGAATGTATCGCCCTCTGTTGCGACATACCGGGGTAGAAGTGCTGTGGTTAGCATTGAAATCAGTGATTTTAAGCGAGGCAGGACTGGTTGCGGCAAGTTTACTGCTTGGCGTACAGATATTACCTCGATCGGTACAGATTGTTTCGGCTCTGATTACCTGGCTGGGGGTCGTTGCCATTCGATTTGCAATCCGTCGCTTCTTTGTGCTGATTGATACCTCACCGGAGGGATACGCGCCTTTAACCTCGCAGTTTCGTCGTCGGAGTCAATCTGCTGCTGAGCTAGAATCCCATCGGATCATTATCTATGGGGCAGGCTCTGCGGGATTTCAACTTTCACAAGCGCTACTGCGCGAGACGGATTATGACGTGATTGCATTTGTCGATGACAGTCCCGAAATTCATGGGCGATCGATCAATCGCATTCCTATCTACAGTCCAAGGCTGATCAGAACTTTGATTGCTCAGCATCAGATCACGATGGTGTTACTTGCCGTTCCTTCTGCGCGTCCCCAAGACAAACGCCGAATTCTGCAAAGTTTAAAAGGGTTGCCAGTGAAGGTCAAAACGGTTCCTTCAGTGCGCGAGATTGTCTCAGGTCATGTGTCGATCGGGCAACTGCGAAATGTCGATATTTCTGATTTGCTAGGACGAGAAGAAGTGCTTCCAGATCCTAGTTTACTGCGGGTTAATATCACCGATAAATCGGTACTCGTAACCGGGGCAGGTGGCTCGATCGGGTCAGAACTCTGTCGTCAAATTGCCCAGCAAAATCCACGGATTCTCATCCTGTATGAGTTGAATGAGTTCGCGCTGTATTCGATCGAGACGGAGCTAGCAGAAACTTATCCCCATGTGACCCGAGTTGCCTGTTTAGGTTCAGTCACCGATGCTGATCGCTTATCTGAGGTATTTGAGCGATATCAAGTGGAGACGGTTTATCATGCTGCGGCATACAAGCATGTTCCTTTAGTTGAGCATAATGCGGCTCAAGGGATCATCAACAATGCGTATGGAACCATGGTGACCGCACAAACCGCTAACAAGTGTAGAGTCGAGACGTTTGTCTTGATCTCAACGGACAAAGCGGTGCGTCCAACCAATGTGATGGGGGCGACAAAGCGGATTGCAGAACTCGTCTTACAAGCTCTAGCCGCAGAGTCTACAACGCAGACTCGGTTTGTGATGGTGCGATTTGGCAATGTTTTAAATAGCAATGGTTCAGTAGTGCCGCGATTTAGACAGCAAATTGCAGCAGGAAAACCGATTACACTGACTCATCTGGAAATGACGCGCTACTTTATGTCGATTCCTGAAGCGTCTCGCTTGGTGATTCAGGCAGGTGCAATGGCTCAAGGGGGTGAGGTGTTTCTGCTCGATATGGGTGAACCCGTGCGGATTTATGATCTCGCTGTACAAATGATTGAGCTAAGTGGATTAGTGCCTGGAGTCGATATTGAGATTGAGATTACTGGGCTGCGACCCGGAGAGAAGCTCTATGAGGAATTGTTGATTGAAGGCAATTCGATGGCAACGAATCATCCGAAGATCTTTGCCGCACGAGAAGCGATGCTAGCTTGGGAGCAGTTAGAGCCATTGTTGGATCAGCTTTTCTTAGCCGCTTATCAAAAGAATGTTGCGAAACTGCGATCGCTCCTCAAGACGCTTGTTCCCGAATATCAACCTAGCTATCCCAAAGCTTCAAATGAGTCGGTTCTGCATTAGCTTGAGATCAAGTCGCAATCTATCTCGAAAAGGAGGGAGTCGCAAAACATGCTCCCTACCTCCCCCAAGCGGCAAGTCATTTTATCCTTCTGCTCTCTATTTCCAATCTTCGATCGTATCTTCTCGCTCAATCCTCACTTCCTCGTATTCAGGCATTCTCAACTCTTCGAGGGGTTCCTGCTTCAATTCAAGCTGCAACGGTCGCACAACTCGCATCACCGCCTCTTGCATAAATGCTTTGATAAATTCGTCACGCCGATTCAATTGGAACTGACGCTGCACAACTTCTGTCACGCCCCCATCTCCCCACTCCTGATCATTGCGGAAGTACTCAATAAAAGCTCTGCCTGCAATTCGAGTCAAATAAGCAGCACTCACGCCTTGAATCGCTCGACCCAGTAAAAAACCACCGACACTAAACTGCAAAGCCGTACTGACAAGCTCGATCGCACCCTTGACAATTCCCAATCCGACCATCGTTTTTGCAAGCGATACAGCCATCTCTTTTGCTCGCTCTACTGAAATCTCACAGCCATAGATCTGCCCAATCTCTACAATCATTTGAGCATTCACCGCTGCTGTCGCGAGTAAATCAACCCCCGGAATTGCTGTCACAGCAATTACTCCTGCTCCGATCCACTGATAGCGATCGACGAGTTTCTCTGCTTGTCTGCGTCTTTGCTCGTCAATCAATCGCCGCGCTTCTTCACCCAATCGCTGAGACTGAATCAGAATATTTTCTGCAAGTAAGTCCTCACCTTCCGTTTTCAAAATCTGCGCGATTCGCTCAATAAGCACCATGAGTTCTGGATCAGGTTGCAGCCATTCGCCCTCGTCTGTTTGCATCATCGGCGGATTCGCTGCGATCGCAACGACATCTTCTGCTTTGACAACGCCTCGAACCCGCTCTCTCAATCGAGCCAGAATCGCTTCTATATCTTCTACCGGATACAGATCTGCTTTATTAAGAACCACAATTGATCGCTTGCCAATCTCTGCTAATCCTCGTAACGGATCATACTCTGACTGCCGCAAATCGTTATCTAGTACGAACAATAAAAGATCTGCCTCAGTCGCATATCGCCGCGCCAATGTTTCGCGCTCAGTTCCAGCAATGCCTGCTTCGAGAATGCCAGGGGTATCAATTAAAACGACTTCTCGATCGACTCCTTTGACTTTCAATCGATAAGTCGCGCTCACATCGGTCGTCCCCATTGGCGCACCCACTTCGCCCACAATCTGCCCCATCAGCGCATTGACGAGCGAAGTCTTTCCTGCCGAACCTGTGCCAAATACGACAACTTTCAGTTCCCCGCGCGCCAGATTCTGTTCGATCTCTTTCGATCGCAGAATGAACTCGCGCCGCGCCACCTCATCTTGGATCTGCGCCATCTGCGACCGCACCGCCTGCAAATTCTCCTGCGCCGCCTCAGATTTCACAGCAGAAACTTTTGGACTCGATCGCCGTTTTTGCTTCGCCTGCTTAGGCAGCAAAAAAAAGTAATAGCCAAATGCTGCAATCAACCCAACCAGCAACGCCATTACCAAAATAATCAGCGCGTTCGCCAGAATCGGATTCCCAATCGCCCAAGTCAACTGCGTCAGCGAACTCACAAGCCAAATGATCAAGCCCAAAATGGCAGAAATGCCAATCATCAGTGTAATCAATCGAGATAAAGGCATAGCGCAGCAAAAAAGATGTGAGGGGCAATCTTCATTTTGACGAATTTTGTCGATCGCGATTCGATGATCCAAAATCAATCCTGACGATTCAGCAAACCCTCTTGATTTTCTCGGACAGATTTTTTATTGTCAGAAAGCTAACGTGCTTCCAAATAGAAACGCTTCAAGGTGAAAAATATATGAGTCTGTTTGATCAAATCATGAGTGCAGTTGCCAATCCACAGCAACAAGGCTCAACCAATCAACTGGGTGGGATTTTGAGCGTTGCTCAGCAACTCGCTGGAAATCAAGGAATCGATTCAGGCGCAACCCAAGCGGTCATGTCTCTCCTGGGTGGACATGTTCGATCGTCATTGCAGAGCCAAGGCAATGACCAAGCCCAATCGCTGGTCAATCAATTTGCTGGACTCGGTAGCAATCCCAATGCAGTCAATGCGCTCTTTCCCGGCTCAATGCAGCAACAAATTGCCGAAAGCATTTCTCAGCGCACAGGACTCAACTCTGGCATGATCATGTCGATGCTGCCCGTTCTCGTGCCGTTGGTCCTCAACATGCTGAAAAGCGGAGCGCCCGCCCAACAAGCACAACAGCAAGGAGTTCAATCAGGCAATTCTGTCCTGAATGCTTTTCTCGATGCCGATCGCGATGGCGATGTCGATGTCGGTGACGTAATGGGGATGGCTGGACAATTTCTCAGCCAGCAGCGCTAAAAACTCGAAAGCGGACTGAATCAAACCAGCCCGCTTTAAGTCTCAACACTAATAGCTGTTTCTGGCTCCGCGTGAACCGCCTCCACCTGCCGCACCTGCACGAGGCTCACGCGGTTTTGCTTTATTCACTTTCAACTCGCGACCCAGCCACTCTGCGCCATCTAGCTCAGCGATCGCTGCATCTTCTTGAGCATCCTCTGCCATTTCGACAAAAGCAAATCCGCGCTTTCTTCCTGTCTCGCGGTCTGTGGGAAGGCTGACCCGGCTAACTTCGCCGTACTCTGCAAAAACTTCCTTGAGATCTTCCTCAGTTGCCTGAAAAGACAGGTTTCCAATGTAAATAGTCACGTTACTCTCCAAACCATTTCGTGTGAGGGGCAAAGTTGGTGATTGTCAATTCAGTAGGAATCGATATCCTCTCCCCCAAATCGCGATCGCCAAACTTTCGTTGTTAGAGTATTATACCTGACCCTCTCTAGATTGAGAAGCACAAGAACTGTCATTCGTCTACCTGTAAAAATAGGAAGTTCTATCGTTTCGATAGGCAAGCTCAGTAATTCTGATGGTAGAGGCGATAAAACTCGCTTTCGGACTATCTCTAGATTTAATTTGCTCTGAGAAACTTATCTCAGGAAGTTGACAAAACGTTACATCATTAGGGAACCTTGAAGAGGAGTCAGTGCTAGTTTGCTGAATCTAGAGTGATCAAGTTTATGTGCAGCAAGGGATAAGCCGATATTGATGGCAATAAAAGCCCCTTCTGTCTGTAACGCAGGCAACATATGATGAGGTTAAGGGTAGAAAATTCTGGCTCTTAAACTTGTCTTAAATCTATCGGTGTACCCTGTGGGAGATACCTATAAACCATGTTGCCTTGCGTTTTATTTATGGCATTTTCTTACCGAAAGCTTCATTTAGGAGCGTCGATGACCTCCCTCGCTGCTCTGGTATTGGGACTCGCTGCTTGCGCTCCCCAGACAGCAAATACTCCTCCTCAAGGGGCAACAGGCAGTTCTCCGGCTGCACCCGCTTCCGCTCCGGGGGGCAGCACTCAAATTAATGGTGCAGGTGCTTCCGCTCCAAACCTGCTCTATCAACGCTGGTTCCAGGAATACAACAACAAGAACCCAAATGTTCAGATTAGCTATGACTCAGTTGGAAGTGGTGCAGGGGTAAAGCGCTTCCTCGATCAGACGGTTGACTTTGCTGCAACCGATGATCCCCTCAAAGATGAAGATCGAGCAAAACTATCTGCCGATCGCGGAAAAGCAATCCAAATTCCGTCTACCGGATTATTTATTGTGATGGCGTACAATGCGCCAGGTTTGACCGACTTGAAACTCTCGCGTGAAGCACTCTGCGGCATTGTCGATGGGTCGATCAAAACCTGGGATGACCCAAAAATCAAAGCGAATAATCCCTCCGCACCTAGTCAGCCTTTAACGTTTGTTCACCGATCTGACGGCAGTGGAACGACTGCGATTTTCACCAATCACATCAAAGCTGCTTGTCCCAACTGGAAAGCAGGCGCAGGTAAAACGGTGGAATGGCCCACCGGAACTGGAGCAAAAGGAAACGAAGGCGTAACCGCTCAAATTCAGCAAAATGCGGGTGCGATCGGCTATACCGAGTATTCCTTCTCAAAGCAGAACAATTTGCCCACTGCAAGCTTGCAGAATAAAGCGGGCGAATTTATTCCAGCGACTCCTGAAGCGGCTGCAAAAGCCTTGAACGGTGCGCCTGTACCGGAAAACTTTGTCGTGAACGTGCCTGATCCTGAAGGTAAAGACGCATACCCGATTGTCAGTTTGACCTACTTGCTGCTGTATGAAAACCCGAAAGACCCCGTGAAGGCAAAAACTTTCAACGAGTTCATGAAGTGGGCATATGGCGATGGAAGGGCATTCGCGACTGAACTAGGGTATATCCCATTGCCGGATGATATCGCAACAAAAGCAGCTGCGGTATTAGACACGGTAAAGGTTGCAGGAAAATAGCATCCAGGAGAGGGGGGTAGTTGAAAAAATTGCTCCCTGGCTCATTTCAGTGACGATCGCATGATATTGTTGCATCACTTTTTGTTTTTTAACTTTCTCTAGATAGGGTTTTTATGGCTTCGCCTGCTGATCGATCTTCGCGCATGTCCTGGAAACGCTCAGATGCGTCCCGGTGGATTGACAATGGCTTTGTAGGGTTGACGGCTGCTTTTGCGATCGGGATTGGAGTACTGCTGTTGACGATTGCAGGTCGAGTCGGAACTGATGCACTTCCAGCCATTCAGCAATTTGGGTTGAACTTTCTCGTCACGAGTCGTTGGAGCGTCAATGACTCGGTTTTCGGGGCACTGACTCAGATTTATGGAACGCTTGTCACTTCATTTCTTGCGCTCCTCATCGCCGTTCCAATTGGGATTGGCGTGGCGCTGTTTCTGAGTGAGGACTTTTTGCCGCCGCGAGTCAAACAATCGATCGTCTTCATGGTGGAATTACTCGCAGCGATTCCGAGCGTCGTTTATGGCTTATGGGGCATTTTCGTCCTGATTCCGGTTCTGCGACCGTTTGGCATCTGGCTGAATGCGACATTAGGCTGGATTCCGATTTTTGGGACTGCTCCCGCAGGACCTGGCATCTATGCGGCTGGGATCATTTTAGCGATCATGATTTTGCCGATTATTGCCGCGATTTCACGAGATTCATTAGTCGCCGTTCCACCCGAATTACGCCAAGCGGCTTATGGATTAGGCGCAACTCGATGGGAGACAATCTTTAGAGTTCTGCTTCCGGCTGGGTTCTCAGGAATTGTAGGCGGCATCATGCTTGCCTTGGGTCGCGCAATGGGTGAGACAATGGCAGTCACGATGGTGATTGGAAACGTCGATTCGATCCGATCGTTCTCGATTTTGTCTCAGGGTTCGACCGTCGCTTCATTGCTTGCAAATCAATTTGCTGAAGCGAGTGGGCTACAAGTTGCATCACTAATGTACGCCGCCCTAATTCTGTTTATTTTGACGCTGATTGTAAACGTGCTAGCAGAGTGGATTGTGCGCCGCTTTAGCATGAAGCTCTAGGCAGATTTAGAAATTTCATCCTCAGAATTTGTATGACTTCTCCAGAATCTTCAACCTTATCTGTCGCACGTAACTTAAAGCGATCGCCCACTTCCCCGCGAACGCTGTTCTCTTCGATCATGACGACTTTGGCATTTGTCTGTGCAGTACTTGCCTTGATTCCATTGGCTGCGGTGATGATTTATGTCTTAATCAACGGCTTCTCGCGTCTGAACCCTGCTGTATTCTTTGAGTTACCGCCTGCACCGGGACTCGCGGGAGGTGGATTTGGCAATGCCTTTATCGGAACCTTGCTGACGGTCGGCCTTGCGTCATTGATGGCGATTCCGTTTGGGATTGTGGGTGCAATTTACCTTTCAGAATTTGGACGAGATACAAAGCTAGCGGAGACGGTCAATTTCTTAACCAATGTATTGAGTGGAGTTCCGTCGATCGTGATTGGAGCCTTTGCCTATGCAGTTGTTGTGCTGCGTACAGGAACCTTTTCGGCGGTCGCTGGGGGATTTGCCTTGGCTGTTTTGATGTTACCGACGATCGTCAGAACTGCCGCAGAAGCACTGGAAGCTGTCCCAAATGAGTATCGTCAAGCAGCAATTGGGTTAGGATCGACTCGGATGCAAACCACGCTCAAGATTGTTTTACCTGCTGCGATTCCTGCGATCGTTACTGGGATTATGCTTGCGGTGGCGCGTGCCGCAGGAGAAACTGCTCCCGTGCTATTTACAGCCTCATTTAATCGATTTTGGAATACAACCTTGTGGCAACCGACTGCAACGATGTCGCGTTTGGTCTTTGATTTTGCTACATCGCCCTTTAAGGCTCAACAGGAGTTGGCTTGGGCAGGTTCACTCGTATTGATCGCGTTTGTATTAATCACGAGTATTCTCTCTCGAATGATCATTAAAAGTCGGTAATTCTCTTTTACAACTTGCTCAACTCTACTTGCTCAAATTCTTCAAACAAACGGTATGACCTCCAGAACTCAAGACGCTCGTCGAACCGAATCAGTCTTTCGCACTCAAGATTTAAACATTCACTATGGCAACTTTCTGGCTGTGCGGGATGTCTCGATCGAGATTCCCAAGAATGCTGTCACTGCTTTCATTGGACCGTCCGGCTGCGGTAAGAGTACAGTGTTGCGCTGCTTCAATCGCCTGAATGATTTAATTAACTCTTTTCATATTGATGGCAAGATCTTCTATCACGATCAAGATCTATACGCTTCGGATATCGATCCGGTCGAAGTGCGGCGACAGATTGGAATGGTGTTCCAAAAGCCGAATCCATTCCCAAAAACGATCTATGACAATATTGCATTTGGTCCTCGTTTGCTGGGATACAAAGGCGATATGGATGAGTTGGTTGAACGATCGCTCAAACAAGCTGCGCTCTGGGATGACGTGAAAGACAAGCTCAAAGCTTATGGAACTGACCTTTCAGGGGGTCAACAACAGCGGCTTTGTATTGCGCGTGCCATTGCGGTTCAGCCCGATGTGATTTTGATGGACGAACCCTGTTCAGCGCTTGATCCGATTTCGACCTTGAAGGTTGAGGATCTGCTGCAAGAGCTAAAAGAAAAATATACGATCGTGATTGTGACTCACAATATGCAGCAAGCTTCTCGCGCGTCAGACTATACGGCATTCTTTAATGTGGAAGCGAATGCGAAGGGGCACAGAACGGGCTACATTGTGGAATACGATCGCACAGAGCGAATCTTCCAAAGCCCGAAAGAGCAGGCGACTCAGGCTTATGTAAGCGGTCGTTTCGGTTAGTTTTTAGTAAAAAAACAGGTCAAGCGAGCATGATTTCGATTGACCTGTTTTTTGATTCAAACCCGTTACATGTATCCGTGTTCTGCAAGGAAATCCAGCGAAACGCGATCGGGCACGTCCATTCCGGGTTTGCCCCCGCGCAAGAACCGCTCCACATATTTTCCTAAAATATCGCCCTCCAAATTCACCCAGTCCCCCGGTTTCAACTCACACAAATTCGTCTCAGCATAGGTGTGAGGAATCACCGCAACCGTGAACCAAGACCCATCCGACGCACAACTTGCCACCGTCAAACTAATTCCATTCACCGAAATACTCCCTTTCGGCAAGATATACCTTGCAACCTCATCCCTCTCCGTATTGAAGCGTATTTCCCAAGAAGTCGCCGTTTGCGTCGCGGATTGGAATGTCCCGACACCATCAATGTGACCCGTGACAAAATGCCCGCCTAACTTACTGCCGACGCGCAGCGAAGTCTCTAAATTCACCAATTTTGAACGGTCAGCAGATCGTCCAAGCGTCGTGCGATTTACCGTTTCAGGCGACACGTCTGCGACAAACCCATCCTGAAGAATGTCCGTCACAGTCAGACAAACGCCATCGACTGCAACACTATCGCCCAGTTCTAAACCCTGTAAAATCCCCGACATTACAGAACCCGAAATCCTGACTTGTTCCGGATTCAAGATTGCTAAATGACCAACCGTTTGTACAAGTCCTGTAAACACAACATTAAGTCCTTAGTGAAAATAAGATCCCGATTGTCCCCAGTCTGATTTCCTGATGTAACAAGAGATTCAGATTTTTTCTGAATCCGACTAGACATTCAAACTCAGACGAATTACAGTCTAAAATCACAATAGGATCTAGGGTGGTTTAGCGCTACTTTAATCTTTTCTGCAAAAAATGATGAAATCTGGAAGACCTTCTTTATTTTGTCAAATTCTTGAAGGGATGAATTAGGATCTGATCTTAGAACACCCTCAAATGCGATTTCTCGACGCAATCCTGCTCCCGGAGCGCGATCGATTACGTTTCTTTAACGAAACTCGTTTTAGACACTTCTCTATCCTTTTCGTGATCTCTGGAGATCTAGAGGCTACACCATGATTGAAATGAAGGTTGCAGGCATTGCACTAGAAGCATCCACTCGAAGTCCGATCATTTTGTTAAAAGATGCAACCGATCGACGAGCGCTTCCAATCTATATTGGTCAAGACCAAGCCAAAGCAATTATTAGCGTCCTAGAGGGGCAAACTCACCCCCGTCCTCTCACCCACGACTTAATGGTGAATTTTTTAGAAGCCTGGGAGATGGAGGTCGAAAAAGTGATTATTCATTCCTTGCAAGATAATACATTTTACGCGGTTCTGGTGACGAAGCAGGGCGAAACCCGTCGCGAAATTGATTCTCGCCCCAGTGATGCGATCGCGATTGCACTCAGAACAAATAGCCCGATTTGGGTGATGGAAGAAGTGGTGGCAGACGCTTCGATTCCAGTCGATCGCGATGCCGATGAAGCAGAACGTCGAGCGTTTCGAGAATTTATCTCGAATCTTAGTCCAGATGAATTAATCCAACGAGGCAGATTTAGTAGTGGAGAAGCCCAGTAGTCGCCGATTTGGTCAAACTGAACTTTTGTACTCGGTGTTTTCGTTGGGGACGATGCGCTGTCTAGCTTCAGCAGCAGTCATGGAAGCCACGGTTCAAAGAGCGATCGAACTTGGCATCAATCACATTGAGACTGCACGCGGGTACGGAAAAAGTGAAGAGTTCCTGGGAGCGGCATTAAGAGGTGTGCGCTCCCGCGTTTTTTTGACGACAAAATTGCCGCCGAGTTTAGATGCTGCCGAAACCGATCGCTGGATTGATCAATCGTTAGAACGTCTGCAAGTTGGTTTTGTCGATAGTTTGGCGATTCATGGATTGAATACTTGGGAGCATCTGGCATGGGTAAAGGCTGAAAATGGCTGTATGAAGGCGATTCGAGCAGCGAAAGCAGATGGGAGAGTGCGGCATGTTGGATGCTCAACGCATGGATCGTTGGATCTGATTTTGGCAGCGATCGAGACGGATTTATTTGAGTTTGTGAATTTGCATTATTCGTTTTTCTTTCAGCGCAATGCACCTGCGATCGAGCTAGCTGATCAAAAAGATTTAGGAATTTTTATCATTTCTCCCGCAGACAAAGCGGGAATGTTACATACACCGCCTCAGAAATTGATTGATTTGTGTATGCCAATGTCGCCGCTGGAGATGAATTACCGATTTTTGCTCAGCGATCGACGGATTACGACTTTGAGTGTAGGTGCTGCGAATCCGAATGAATTGAATTTAGACTATCAAACAGGCGAATTGAATTCGATCGAACAGCAGGTGTTTGAACGCTTGAGATCGATCAGTGCGCCAGATCAATGTAGTCAGTGTTATGAATGTTTGCCCTGTCCTGAGGAGATTCATATTCCTGAAGTGCTGCGGTTGAGAAATTTAGCAACGGCTTATGACATGCAGCAGTTTGGGGAGTATCGCTATCGCATGTTTGAGAATGCGGGTCATTGGTTTCCAGGAAATAAGGGGAATCGATGTACAGACTGCGGGGATTGTTTGCCAAAATGCCCAGAGAAGCTGGAGATTCCGAGATTGTTGAGGGAGACGCACGATCGCTTAAATGGCAAAGCAGGAAGACGACTGTGGCAGGAATAAAAATATGAGTCCGATAGGAAAATTATCCTAAACACGGGCTGTACTTTTGGCTTTGCAATCCTCAACGCTGAAATCCTTTGGCTTTCTTTGCCGCTTTTTCCTTCGATTTCGTTTTACTAACCTCTGCGAGTGCTTCTTGAAATAGATTGTGCAAATGAATCGGAACACTTGCAATATCCGGTAAAGTCGGCTCTAAAGGCTTACGATGCATCTGAAGTAGCGGATCTAAATCTCGCTCCAAACTAAACGGTAGCCCAGTATATTCTTGCAATACTTTCTCTAACTGAGCCGGATACTGCTCAGCAAATCGATGCCAAACAAAGGCATTGATTTCCGCCTCATTCAAATACTTCTGAACCAGTGCCTCAGCCCCTTTCACACTTCGCCAATCTTCTGCTTTGAGTAAAGTTTCAAACGGTGTGTAAGTTGTGAGTAGCACTTGTCCCCAACGCGGATGAGCCAAAATAGTAACTTCTTCAGCTTTTTTCAAATCGGGTGGGAGTTCAACTTGGGGTGCAGCCATTTTTGCAGCCGTTTTGTTCTGCATCATTTTGGCAGCGGCTTCTGCATCTAGTCCCATTGCTTCTGCCATTTCAGTCAGTTCTTCATCACTCACCCCTGCTTCTTGTGCAAGTTCGGTGAGCGATTTGTTTTTGTCTAGTCCAGCTTCATCAAGTCGGCGTTGGGTTAGAAATTCCTGAAACTCAGTGATTTTCTTGCTCAAGTGATAGCCTGATAAAGTGACTTGTTCGCTGCCAAAGAAGTCGAGAAAGTCTTGGTGATAGCGTTCTACTGACTTCCAAGCTTCTTCTAGTAACTCAGGCGCATCACCGTAAAGGTCTGATTTATAGTTTTGACGAAAATTACCGATCGCGACTGCTAATTTCGGCTTGCCTAACTTCCCGAGTTGAGTAAATGGACTAAAAAAAGTCCAGTAATCCTCAACGGGCGAAATCCGGGTTACTAGCATTTCTCCAAGTTTAAGCCGCGCCATTGCAGTTTGTGTCTCTTGATCGTTTGGCTTGACGATGTACATTTTAGTCGTCAGCCAATTCATTAATTTGAAACCATCGGGTAGGATTTCTTGAATCGCAAACAATCCTGAGAAGTTGCGTTTCCAATTTAGAACGAGTTGTCGATCGCGTTGCGACAGTTCTGGTTCGTTTTCGACAAACAATTCCAGAGGCGTGTTCGTTCCGACTTGTCCATGAGTCAGGAAGATATCAACAACAGTATCTCGATGTTTGCTATCTCGTGCTTGAGAATGTTCTAGCCGTTCTGCTACAAACTTCTCAAACTCAGTTGCTAACTCACCTTCTGCGTCATAGACAAAATCTGTGAGTGCCAGTTTGAGTTCTTTCGATCGCGCCAGAATTGCATCCACCATAAATTACCTCGATCGTCCTTGAACAGATTATCGTCTCGCGTGCTGATCCCGAAGCATCTTCCGATAGATCTTAAGCAAATAAATCGAGTGGCAAATGTCCGAATGTCTCGTTTACCCCATCATCATAGGCAGATTGACAGGAAATTAGAACACCGCGATGCTCTCCAACATAGGGTTCGATATGCGATCGGTCTAATTTTGGATTGTATTTGATATAGACCTCACCTGCGATTTCTGGAATCTCTGGCATGTCGTAGCCGATCGCATTCACATACTTTGAAAGGGCTTGGATTCCCTCTTGCGCGGTTCCTGCACAGACCCCAAAAATCTGATAATCCGAAAGTTCTACAACTTGTGAAACCGCTTCTCGTAAGACAGCGTAATCGGTTGTGATGGTCTTAGGATCATTGCAAATAAATTGCCGCAAAATAGTCTCAGCTTCCGATCGCGTCATGGGTTTTGTTTGAGTTCTATGCTCTCTTAGAATACCGTCTCTACATTATTAAATTGAAATTATTCTGACCTGAGGTGCGATCGCAAAATGGATGTCACACTATTGATCATCAATGGCTAACCAGACTCACTGATCCTGTCCTTTGTCATTCACGAACGACCAGAGTTCACTGCCGCCCACAATCTCGACATTTGTAGTTTTGCTTGCCATGTCGAGTAACTCACATCTTCAGACCCGCAGCTTGGACAAAGATAGATTTCTCGCATGATTTAAGATGAGTTTAAGCAACGCTTTCTATTTTAGCTCTCATCATTTCCTTCATAGATGCGTTCGCACCTAAATCAGTTTTCAGTTAACGTAGTGAGGGAAAAATGCACAAACTCTTGATGTTTAATGATGAAAAGCTTTTACGTCGATCTTTAACTCATCGCTCATATATCAATGAAAATCCTAGGGAAGGTGGAGATAATGAGCGCCTGGAGTTTCTTGGTGATGCAATTCTCAATTTCATCAGTGGTGAATACCTTTATCAGGTTCATCCTGAAATGGGAGAAGATGAGATGACACGACGACGATCAGCCCTTGTAGACGAAAAACAACTCGCTAGATTTGCGATTGAAGTTGGATTGGATTTCAGAATGCGACTAGGGCAAGGTGCAATTCGTCAGGGTGGTTATCAAAATCCAAATCTTCTTAGCAGCACTTTTGAAGCTGTCATTGGGGCTTACTATTTAGATAACAATCGTGACATTGAAACGCTGCGTCCTTTAGTACAACAGCTATTTGACTCTGTTCCTGAAGAAGTTATGGTGGTTCGCTCAAATATAGACTCAAAAAATAAGTTTCAGGAACTAGTGCAGGCAAATGGGGCAAAGACTCCTCCAAAGTATGCCACAGAAAAATTAGGTGGAGCAGATCATGCTCCAGAGTTTTTTTCTAGAGTTTATGTGGATGGTAAACTCTACGGTGAAGGTAAAGGTCGTAGTAAGAAGGATGCAGAGAAACAAGCTGCTGAAGATGCTATAGCTAAACTGAAAAAACGAGGATTGCTATGATGTAGGCGAGGGCTACTGTTCCTTCTGGAGGAGGAGGCGACATAAACATTTCTGCATCGGGCACAAATACCACATCTTTTTTAGTACCAATGCCCGAAATTACGATGAGAATTACTCAAGGTAGCCAGGGATATTTCCGAAAGTCAGGTTTGCGTTTTTCTAGAAAGGCTTGTTTGCCTTCGGAGCCTTCTTCGGTCATGTAGTAGAGCATTGTTGCATTGCCTGCAAGCTCTTGAAGTCCGGCTTGTCCGTCACAATCGGCATTTAAGGCGGCTTTCAAGCAGCGAATTGCGATCGGGCTTTTCTCTAAGATTTCCTGTGCCCACTGAATTCCTTCTGCTTCGAGTTGATCAATGGGGACAACGGTATTGACCAATCCCATGTCCAAAGCTTCTTGAGCAGTGTACTGGCGGCAGAGATACCAAATTTCGCGAGCTTTTTTCTGTCCCACGATTCGAGCCATATAGCTTGCTCCAAATCCCCCGTCAAAGCTGCCAACTTTTGGACCCGTTTGACCAAAGACTGCGTTATCAGCCGCGATCGTTAAATCACAAAGTAAATGTAAGACATGCCCCCCGCCGATCGCATATCCCGCGACCAAAGCAATAATAGCTTTTGGCATCGATCGAATTAATCGCTGCAAGTCAAGAACATTTAATCTCGGTACGCCTGCTTCATCGACATAGCCTGCATGACCGCGAACGCTTTGATCTCCGCCGGAGCAGAAGGCATATTTTCCGTCGGTGTGAGGTCCTGCGCCTGTGAAGAGAATGACTCCAATTCGGGAATCTTCGCGGGCGTTGGCGAATGCGTCGTAAAGTTCGACGATCGTTTTGGGTCTAAAAGCGTTGCGTTTGTGCGGGCGATTGATCGTGATCTTGGCGATGCCGTCGGCTTTGTGATAGAGGATGTCTTCGTAGTCTTTTACAGGTGTCCAAGTCAGAGTCATAGTAAATTTGCGAAGTGTTTGAGGTTGGTTTTGCGCCAATTGGCATCGTGATGGCGATCGGTTCTGATTTCTAGAATACGAATGCCTTCAGTTGGGAGGGGATTTAAGCGATCGCGCAATTGATCCCAAGATTCGATGATTTCATGTTTTACGTCGTATGTTTGAGCGAGTTTGGAGAAATCTATGTTTTGAGGCGTTGCAAAGAATTCCTCGAATGGTGGATCGAATGGAGCAATGGGAAGCATTCCGAAGATTCCGCCGCCATTGTTGTTGATCAGAACAATGGTGAGATGTCCTTTGAAATGCGATCGAATTAAAAATCCATTTGTGTCATGCAATAGGGCTAAATCTCCAGTCAGCATTACTGCTTTTTGATGATGTGCGATTCCTAAAGCGGTCGAAAGTGTACCATCAATGCCGTTTGCACCTCGATTGAAAAAGGGCTGAATTCTTAGATCTCCGGGCTTCCAAAAGTATTCAGCATCGCGCACAGGCATACTACTTGCAATAAAAATTGGTGTATCGGTTGGAAGCATTTGAGAGAGAATCCAAGCTGCTTTGCCTTCAAACAATGTTGTTTCTTGAGTCAAGGTTTGATCAATGGTTTGGCGCATTTTTGCTTCTGCATTGAGCCAATCTTTGAGCAGATCTGTCGTTGGCAAAGTGTGACGCAATTCAAGGTCTTCAAGGGAGGCTCGAATGTGAATAGTTCTACTGTGGAGCGGATCGAGACTACGATCGCTCGGATCAATCAAGTACTGCAACGGTTGAATTTCATCAAGCCAGAGTCGAATTTCTTTACTAGTTGGCATTTCACCAATTCGGATCACGACCTCAGGAGCAAGTTTTTTAGCTAAATCTTTGTTTCTAAGAATCGTGTCGTAAGTTGAAATGAGATAAGGATTGAGGCTGGCATAGTTCCGCAGAGGAGAAAGTGCTTCAGCAAAGACGGGCATTGAGAGAGATTTGGACAGATGCGCGATCGCTTCACAGTACTTTTGAGGATCTTTCGGCTGAGAGACTCCTGCAATGATGATGCCTCGTTGGGTAGCAAGGTCGTCTGGAAGCCCCCTAAATCCCCCAAAATTAGGGGGCTTTGATAAGGAAATATGCTCAAAGAAATGAGCAGGTAATTGAGCAGGCATTCCTGATTGTTCAATTGGTGCTAGGGGTTCTCGAAATGGCATGTTCAAATGCACAACGCCCGCGATTGGATAGTGAGTTTGCTCGATCGCATTCAGAACAGTCTGTCTTAAATAGGGCAGGAGTGATAGTTCTGGAATTGCTATTTCAGCGTAGAAATTTGTAAATGATCCGAAGAGTTTTTGCTGATCGATCGCTTGTCCCGCATTGCAATTTCTCAACTCTGGCGGGCGATCTGCGGTGAGAATGAGTAACGGAACTCGACTTTCTCTGGCTTCGACGACAGCCGGGAAAAAATTCGCACCTGCTGATCCAGAAGTACAGACTAAAACAACAGCTTGATGCGTTCTTCTAGCAATTCCAAGTGCAAAAAAAGCAGCCGATCGCTCATCTAAAATTGGAATTGCTTCAATGTCTGAATGTCTTGCAAAAGCAACGGTTAGAGGAGTCGATCGAGAACCGGGACAGATGATTGCTGTTTTCAAACCTGTTCGAGCGAGTGTCTCTACTAAAACGGATGACCAAAGTGTATTAACGTTGCGAAAATCTAAATTCATCTCGATCGTAATGCGTCTACAAAAGCTTGATGTTCTGATGATTGCACACCAGTTTGAACCGTTGCCGCAACTGTAAGCATCTCTCCATTCAGGAAGGCATTCACGTTTAGCCACAAGCCTGGAAATACGTGAGATCGCATGATTCCTTGTTCATCAGGCAAAATGGGCTGATACTCAGCACCTATCAATTCAAACCAGTCCAATTTGTTTTCAAAAGACTGCCAAATGATGTACTCTTGCACCCCATTTCGACGATAGACTTGCTTCTTCGTTCCGGTATCGATCGAAGCACTACTTGCGGCAATTTCGATGACCAGTTCAGGTGCGCCGGATAAATAGCGATCTTTCTCGATCGTAACTTTGCCCCCACAAGCTTTATCGATAAATAGAATCAAATCAGGTTGAGGTTCATTATCGAGATCCAGACGTACTGTAGGAGTATCACCGAGTCGAACACCCGGAGTTGCAATTTTGTAGTTATACAACCACCCATTTAGATCGCTATGAGGTTCAGCATGAGGTTCAAATCGTAAGGGAGAAGCCACGTAAACAGTTCCTTCAATCAGTTCAGCTTTTTTGATTCGAGAGTCAGCACTATATCGACGCTCGAATTCTGGGCGGGATAAGCGATCGCCATTTTCCAAAGGCGGAATTTTGTTTAAAGGAGTGTTCATGTTAAGGCATTTAACAAGGCTTGCAGTTTGAGTTGAACTTCAGCGAATTCCTTCTCTGGATCTGATCCTGCCACAATTCCCGCGCCCGCGAAGAGTCGAGCTTGATTTCCTTGCAAAATACAAGACCGGATTCCGACTGCAAATTCGCCGTTGCCGTGAGCATCCATCCAGCCAATCGGAGCCGCATACCACGATCGCTCAAATGGCTCAAAGGATTTCAAATGCTCACAAGCAATTAACTTCGGTGCGCCTGCTACGGCTGGAGTTGGATGCAATTCGGCAACAGCATCTAAAAGGTGTAAGTCGGATGGAATCGTCGCCCGAATTGGAGTCTGTAAATGCTGAATGTTCGGGAGTTGTAGGAGACTTGGCGGTGAAAATTGCGGAGTGAGACCTAGATTTCTCAAATTTTGGGCGATCGAATCAATGACAACTTGATGCTCGTGCTTTTCCTTTTGACGACTGAGTAAAGTTGCTGAGAGACGGGCATCTTCGGCACGAGTTTTGCCACGGGGAACCGAGCCAGCGAGAGCAACCGTAAATAAGCGATCGTTCTGAATTTTGACTAAACGCTCTGGTGTTGCACCCATAAACGTCGCATTTTTGCCATTACTAGCAGAGAAAATGTAGCAGTTGGGATAGCGCGATCGCAAATTACTTAAAGAGGAAACTAAATTAAACGGCAACGGTGAAGTGATATCTAAAGCATCAGCTAAAACAATTTTTTGAAAATGCTGAGATTGAATCAATTTCAATGCAGCCGCGACAGACTTCTGAAAGCTATCTGAAACAGGATTTTGTTTGAAAAAAGATCTGGGAGTATCAAGCGCAAGGCGAATCACTTTAATATTGCGAATTCGCTGAATTGTATCTAAAACTTCGTCTGTCGCGGTTTCTGGATCAAAAGATTCTGAAATTTCTAAATTAGCCACGATCGTCGATCGACCTGACGCGCAAGAAATTTGCCAAGCCGGAAGAAATATACTAGCAGCAGGAAATAAGCGATCGCTCGTCTGATCAAAAAAAGAAAAATTACAGAAAAAGTGAATGCCAGAAAATTCAGAATCTAAATCGCCAAATTGGTGAGAATTTTCTTGAGTCGTTTTCGCAAAATTTTTAACTTTAGCAAAACGATCACTTCCTTCTGCTTCAAACTGCAATACAGAATCAAAGGCTAAAACTGCACCATGATTCTCAAAATAGAAATGTTTTTGATCCGGCTTTACAAAACTATCTAGAACAGCAAGCAGGTCAATTTCTTCAACATTAAAAGAAACACTCGCAATACCTTGATTAATAGATTGTTTACACCTGAGAAGAAACTGATAAAGATCTTGAGAATCAGGTTTAGGATGGATCTGATACTGGATCGCAGGCATAACAAACTATCCCAGACATGGCTTTTATAACGCTCAAGCCGATCTTATGGGATTTTGGATTTTGGATTTTGGATTTTGGATTTATGTAACATAAACTTATCGAATTCTGTTAAGGATTGTGAATTAATTCAGGGATAACAGCGCGATCGCGAACCACTTTCAACTGGAATGAATCCGGCGGCACGAAGGTAATTCCGCGTCTTGCGGGTCGAATCTCCCGGTTCAAAGTCGATTCAAACTCATACCAGCAGAGAACCGTCGCCAAAACCAGCTTCATCTCAAATACGGACAATGCCATGCCAACACAACTGCGACTCCCACCCCCAAACGGCAAATACTCATACGCTGAGAATTTTCGCTCTAAAAACCGTTCTGGCTTAAATTGATCCGCCTGCTCGTAGGTTGCTTCTCTACGATGCGCGAGATAAATGCTCGGAATCAAAACAGTTCCCGGTTCGTAAGTGTAGCCTGCGATTTCAATGGTACGTTTTACTTTTCGAGGTTGTGAAATCAGCGCGATCGGATAAATTCGCAAGGCTTCCTTGCACACGGCTGTCAGATAAGGAGCTTGAGAAAGGGCGATCGGATCGGGAGTTTCGCCCAATTCGTCTAATTCTTGCCGTAAGCGATCGAGATGATTTGGATAGCGATGCAACCAGTAAAATGCCCAAGTCAACGCCGATGCAGTCGTTTCATGTCCCAGCAACAATAAGGTCATCAACTGATCGCGCAATTCTTGATCGCCCATTGACTCGCCATTTTCATCCTTTGCGGTCATGAGGACAGAGAGAATATCGGTGCGATTTTGTAGAGAATGGGATCGACGATCGTGAATTTCGGCATAAATCAATTGATCGATCTGAACCATTTGGTCGAGAAATTTGCCCCAAGGACTCCAATTTCCTAGGTTTTGCTGCAAGATGGGGAAAAAGAACTGGGTCGAATAAAGCGGGGAAGTAATCGCTTCGAGCAATTGAGCCAGTAATTGTTTCAACCGTTCATATCTCGCTCCTGGCACCAACCCAAACACGACTTGCAAAATTACTTGTAGCGAAATTTCCGACATTTCAGATCGAATTGAGATCGTCTCTCCCACATTCCATTCGATCATCCGCTTTTGCGCCAACTGACAAATCAAATGCCCCTGACTATGCAACTGTTCGCGATGCAACGCAGGCATCAATAACTGTCGTTGTCGCTGATGCCTTGCCCCTTCCTGCATGATCAGCGATTCATTCCCCACCAAGGGACGAAATATATCCGTCACCTTGCCAAACTCAAACGCATCCGCCAACGTGGTAAACACAGCCTGAATCGCATCAGGATGGCTGAGAAACACGACAGGCGGAGAATGAACGCCGAGAACCCTCGTTGTGAACGTATCGCCATACTGCGCGGCTTGTCGATCGAAGAATGCGATCGGGTCAGCGACCAAGGACAGCGTTTGAAATAGACCAGGAGTGGGAGAACCGATCGGCAACGTCATAGCAAATTGCAATGCACACACGCTTCTAGTGTACGGAATTATTTCAGATCTCTTCTTTTACAATTGATTTACAAATTGGAAATGACACTATGCTGGATGCGATCGTAATCGGAAGTGGAATCGGGGGCTTAAGCTGTGCAGCAATTTTAGCAAAATATGGCTATGACGTTTTGGTGTGCGAAAGTCATGCGATCGCCGGGGGAGCCGCTCACGGATTCGAGCGTAATGGATTCAAATTCGATTCGGGTCCATCGCTTTATTCGGGAATGTCTTACAGTCCGTCTCCCAATCCATTGCGACAAGTGTTAGATGCGATCGAGGAAGATGTCGAATGGCTGAATTACGATACTTGGGGCTGTTGTCTGCCTGAAGGGACATTTGATACGCAAGTCGGCGGAGAACAGTTCTGTGAGGTTTTACGGCAGCTACGGGGCGAAAATGCGGTGACTGAGTGGAGAAAATTACAGCAGGTGATGACTCCCTTGGCAAAAGCTGCGATCGCGCTCCCTCCTGCGGCTGTTCGATATGATTTTGGAGCAGTGCTGAGTGTTGGTCAGTACTTGCCAAAAATTTTGCAAAACGCCTTATCGCTTTCTCAAATTACAGGAGCTTTCTCGCCTGTTATGAATAAAGTTGTGAGCGATCGATTTATTCGCAATTGGATGGATTTACTTTGCTTTTTGCTTTCTGGATTGCCTGCGGATAGTACCAATGCGGCTGAAGTGGCTTTTATGTTTGCAGATTGGTATCGCCCAGATGTGAAGCTTGACTATCCAAAAGGGGGAAGTGGTGCGATCGTTGATGCGTTGGTTCGAGGATTGGAAAAGTTCGGGGGCAAGATTCGTCTCAATGCTCATGTCGAGAAGGTTTTAATTGAGAATCAAAAAGCAGTGGGGGTGAAGTTGCGAAATGGAGCAGAAGTGCGATCGCGCTATGTCATCTCAAATGCTTCAATCTGGGACACCTCAAAGCTAGTCAATGATCCGCGATTTACTCAACAGCGAAAAGAGATTCCTCAATGCGATAGCTTCATGCACTTGCATTTAGGAATTGAGGGTCAAGGTTTAGATCATCTAGCTTGCCATCACATCGTTGTCAATGATTGGGATCTAGGAATTGCAGCACCTCAGAATGTAGTCCTGATCTCGATCCCATCTTTACTTGATCCGTCTCTAGCTCCGACTGGAAAGCACACGATTCACGTCTACACGCCTGGAAATGAACCTTATGAGATTTGGCAAAATTGTGACTCTTATCAAGACTTAAAGCAGCAGCGATCTGAAGTGATGTGGAAAGCTTTGGAGCGAGTCATCCCAGATATTCGATCGAGAACTGAACTTGCTTTAGTCGGAACGCCACGAACGCATGAAAGGTTTCTCCGCAGACATCGTGGAACCTATGGCGCAGCAATTCGCGCAACGGATGGATTATTTCCGAGCGCTTTGACTCCAATTTCTGGATTGCTCTGCTGTGGAGATTCGACATTTCCAGGCATTGGACTGCCTGCTGTAGCTGCAAGTGGGATGATCGCGGCAAATACGATCGCGCCTGTTCGGAAGCATTTAGAACTGCTCAGACAGATTCAGTGAATTATCGCTGAATTTGTCAAAATTGCGGTTTGAGTACGAAATTGATTTACCCGGAAACTAATTCTTGGGTGAATCGAGGTAGACCTAGAGAAAGGGTTACTTGATCTGTTGAATCAACGGAACTAGAACGTTGCCCAGGCTTTGGATGACACCTGTTATGACTGAGGATTGCAATCTACAGAAGCTTTGGGTTGAGTTCGGTTTTGAGCTTGAGCTTGAACAGACTGTTGCACTATTCAGAACTGCCTTCCACGGTTGCCACTTTACCTGAGCGCAGATCCTTTGCCATTAAGTCACCTGAAACGACGTGATAAGTTAACACCTTACGGAGCGCATCACGATTTTCTGGCTTCAGCAACTTCTCTAGAGTTCCCTTTGGCAAGGCTGCAAATGCCTCATTGGTCGGAGCAAACACTGTGAATAGCCCTTTGCCAGAGAGCGTTTCGGTTAATTCCGCTGCTTGCACTGCTTTCACCAGGGTAGAAAACGTAGAGTTGCCCGCTGCAATCTCAACGATCGTACCCGGAGTGGATGCTGTTTGAGTGGGTTGTGTTGCTGTTTGGTCAGACTCGTTAGAACAAGCTGTAGTCATGCCCACAACAACAGAGAGAATAGCCATCACGCCGATCGATCAAACTGATTTAGACAAAGAAGCGAGTTTCATGGCAGTAAAAATCTCCAGAAGGGCTAGTGATTTGAGAGCGGACGTTGTTTGACAAAGGCTCAAGTTTGGAAAACTTGTGGGAATTGGACTATGATTTGTGAACGGGTAGTTTTGTATTAGGAGATGAAGGTCGTGATAGCAGCACGAGACAGCGATCGACACTTTACGCCTGAAGAATATTTTGATTGGGAAGGGCAACAATTAGAAAAACACGAGCTAATTGATGGTCATGTTTATGCAATGAGTGGCGGCACTAAAAATCATAGCGCGATCGCGATCAATTTCTTGTTACTCATTAGACAACATCTGCGAGGGAACCCTTGCAATGTCTTTAACTCGGATTTAAAGGTGAGTATTCTCAATACTTCTAACTATACTTATCCAGATTTAAGCGTGACTTGTGACGATCGCGATCGCGAGAATCCCCTTTATATTACCTACCCCTGTTTGATTGTAGAAGTTTTATCGGATAGCACGGAAGCTTACGATCGAGGCAAGAAGTTTGAAAAGTATCGCCGCAATCCAAATCTGGTCGATTATGTTTTAGTTAGTTCTAATGAGATTGCAGTTGATATTTATCATAAAAATAATGCAGGAGATTGGGTGATTTTGAGCTACCGGAAAGGTGATCGAGTAGAGCTAAAAAGCATCAATCTAAGTTTGTCGATCGAGCAATTATACGAAGAGGTTGTTTTTGAGTCACAGAACTAGGAAGAGGGGGCTATCTCACGATCGAGATTTGCTTCTAGATAATAGAATGAAGAAACTTACAATGCTGAGAGGTTCAGATGAATACAGAACTTAAAGTCAGCCAGTCAGAACTGTATGAAACCGACTATTACTTGTGGCTCCAAGACACGATCGAGAAGCTCAAGGAGCAAAATTATGAGCAGGTCGATTGGGTCAATCTACTAGATGAAATTGAAGATATGCCAAGACGTGAGCGGCGCAGTTTAGAAAGCAACTTGGTCGTTGTTTTACTGCATCTGCTGAAGTGGCACAACGCTGTCAGATCCCATCATGCGAGTCATCATTCAAAGGTCATTCAAACAGTTGTTGTGTGACCAGCTGTGTGCAGCAGCGGCGTGTCACCATCATGCTGGCAGTGCTGATGTCATTGCCAGACTCCAACCAGACCCTAGTGAAAAAGGTCCCTCCAACAGCGCTTCGGCCAGCAACACGCTAACATCTCATTCTGAAGAAAAAAACAGTGGCACAGAGCTAGAGAGGAGCAAGGTGACTCGAAACAAATGATACAAGTACAGTGTGCTATGCTACAGCCAAAGTGAAGCAGCCATAAAGTGGGGTTGCAGCTGCTGTTGGTGTTGATGGTGCAGCTCCGCACCTGGCACCATCAGCATGACAGTCTGAACTAACTGATGCCAGGTCTGCGTCACTCCTTCCCCCCACCATCATCAACGTCAGTCTGTACAACTACCTCTGACCTGACCTGCTGACCCCAATTGCCCCTCCTCCCCTCAGCACTGCATCGCTGCTGCCTGCAGAACCCCCCATCACTCTCTTCCCCTAGGGCCATGGTGGAAGGTTGAAGTGGCGCTGCAGCATCACCACGCACTGCCTCAAGTTCCTCTGCCTGTTCCACCAGCGACTGACATCAGCGTAGCGCAGCATGAACCAGGCCCTTGCCTCTGCACTGCCCTGCGCTCCTGACTGCTCAGTCAGCCACTCCACCAGGTAGCTCATAACGGAGAGGTGCCCCAGCCCCACGTGATGCATGAGGTCGTCAATGGCTGTCACCACGTCCTGCACCTGGCTAGCAGAGGGGGCAGCTCCCAGGTAGGTGGCAGGGGGGAGGTTAGGCAGGGCGTAGAGGTCGAGGTCCTCGGCGATCTGGTCAAAGTGAGCAGCAGCGGCATCCTCAGGCCCTACGAGGTTAGCTACTGCCAAGGCGGACGCAAAAACATCAGCTGGCACCACAGGGGCCGCCTGGCCAAGCTGTGCTGCGGTTTCAGCAGGGGCGCCAGGCGCAGCGGGAGCAGCTGCTGGGGCGAGCTCAGCTGCAGGGGGTGGAGGTGGAGGCTGCTGGTGGTTGGCCCCCCCTCCCTCACCCCCCGTGCCTGCTGCTCTGCCACCACGTGGTGGCGATGCAGCCAGGTGTGGTGCAGCAGCGGCAGCGGCAGCGGCAGCAGCAGCAGCAGCAGCAGCAGCCTGCCCATCAGGCCCTGCTGCTGCTGCTGGAGGGCCGGCAGCTGCTGTGGCGCCGCTGCCACCACCCCCACCGCCCCTCCTGCCCTCCTCCTGCCCACCGCCCCCGCCACGCCTCCCTCCGCCCCCCTCCTCACCACCGCCATCACCATCATCACCACTCCCACCCCTGCCCCTGCCCCTCCCACTGGCACGCTGCAGCGCCAGGTCCATCAGGTTGGGCTCAGCGCCACCCTTGCCAGTGTGCTGGGCCCGCTTTGCTGCAGCAGGTGCCCCACCACCCTGCCGACCTGCCCCCCCCTCGCCATCACCTCCTGCCACACTGCTGCCTGGTCGCTTCCTGCCCAACTC
>JALOOO010000195.1 GCA_025454375.1 Leptolyngbya sp. Prado105
TTGAATGCGAGCAAACATGAACATTCTCCTGAGCAAGGTTCTATCCCTTCTTTCACGGCGATCGCACTCCGCTCAGGATTCATGCAGGAGGTCTATTGAGTGCAGGATGCCCGACTTGCCTTTGATGCCCAGATCCAGGTCTAGCTGACACCAGGTTGCGACCAGTCGGACTAGGGAAGCAGATTGATGGGTATTGAGTTGATCCAGCACGAAAATCCAACCTGCCTCTGGATCAGTCTCAATGGTAGTGGCAATGTGATTGGCAAAGTCGAATTCATTGCGGGTCGCTCCGATGGAAACTTGTCCAATGCCACCGTGAGCAATCTGCCAATTAGCAATCAAACTGAGCGTTCCATGTCGAATGTACTCAAACTCCTGGAGTTTCAGCTTTCCAGGACGCACTGGTTGAGTCGGAGCGGCTCGCTCTAAGGCTTGAATTCCCGTCATCTCGTCGGTACTGACGAGATGAATGCCGTCTGCCGCAAACGCCGGAGCGCGTTCATACAATTGGCAGACCGCCTTGACTTGTTGCTCAAACTCGGTTGCGTCTTCGGGTTGAGCGTTCAGCCAGTAGCGATTCCGGTGCGGTTGCAGGTGTGCCTCGTTTTAAAAAACGCCCCACACTGCGCGGGGAAATCTGCTCCACTATCCCCCGTCTCATCGCTTCATCAGCTAATTCTCGCACCGTCCACTCACTGATGGGTCGTTCACTCGATTGCGGGTCTTCACACGCTAAAGCCACAATTTGCACCACTTGCTCCAGATGGAACTGGGCAGGGGTTCCAGGTCGGGCTTCATCCTGAAACACCGCAACAATCACGCCTCGTAGGGCGGTTTCTGCCTCCGACTCCGCTTCGGCTTCGCTCATTTGGGCTTGAGCCTCAAGCCAGCGAGTGCGCCACTGGCGCACTTGTCCGCGATCTAAATTTAACTGCTGAGCGATCTCGCTGTTTGGACATCCCCGCGCTGCCGAGAGAACGAGTTGCGCTCGGCGGACTAATCGATATGGATTTGTCGTTTGTCGCACGATTTGTTCTAACACTTGCTGTTGCATTGCGCTCAGAACAATCACACTCGCTTTTGGGGTTGGCATGGCAGGATCAATTGGAACTTACTTTCTCACATTACTGGACAGTTGAATGAAATTCGCTCCTAAAACTGAAGAATTATTTCCGCTTTTCTGCACTAGTTCTCTCGCCGCCGCTCAACTTAGCCGTTAGCTAGCTGAATTAATCCGGGAACACCACATGGAAGTTCATAATTTCTTCTCGGCTCCATGAAACTACCCTGGAATTTTCCATCTGGGGCAGGGCTACCTTGGGCAATTGCTATCGATCGATGCCACTTCCTCGTTTCAGTTCGCTAAATCCTTTGCCCAAAATTACAAATAGCACCAAAGTTCCTTGAATTACGCCTGCTAGAGAGGATTCCAAATTCAAATCAAGCGGTAGCTGTAAACTGCCAATGTTTAACGCACTAAAAAAGAACGCGATCGGTAAAAGTAACCAAGCATTCAGTCCAGCTAACATTGCAACTAACAGCGCCAAATATCCCAGTCCGCTCGAAATGTTTGGAATCAAGCGGTGAAAAACAGCGGTAACTTGTAACGCACCTGCAACCCCTGCAAATGCGCCACAGATAGCAAACGAACTGAGAAGTTGTCGAACTGAAGGAATGCCAAGAACATAAGAAGCTCGAAGATTTTGCCCGACGGCTCGAAGTTTTAAGCCAAAATGCGTACCACTGAGAATGACGATCGTGAGCGCGATCGCGCTCAAGGCAAGCAAAACTGCGATCGGACTCGCATCCGTATTACCAAAAGTCGGTAGCCACAAAGATTCTGGAAATTGCTCAGTTCCGCTCATCGAAGCCACACCCGGACGTTTCCAGGGACCAAAGACGAGATACAACGCAACCCCATCTGCAAGGAAATTTAAGCCTAGACCTGCAAAGATTTCATTGATTCGCCCATAGATATTGAGAACACCTGCAAGCATTCCCCACAGCATTCCCCCGATTCCGCCTGCAAGAATAGCAAAGAAAAGCGTCAGAGCGGGAGGCAGCGAATCTTGTCCTAATCGCAGCATGAATGTAGCAGCAATTCCGCCAAATGCGATTTGACCTTCAATGCCCAAGTTGTATAAGCCCGTTGTGAACGTGAAAAGCAAGCCACAAGCCGCAATAAGCAACGGACAGAGAGTTGAAACCACACGGGCAAACTGTCCTGGTGTGCCAAATGCGCCTGATGTAATTTCTGAAATCACCGCGATCGGAGAAGCCCCGGCGAGAACAATAATGAGGGTGACAAAGACAAGCGCCAGACCAATCGCGCCCGTTTGATAGTAAAGTAGTTTATTCAAAGCGTCCCCCAATCATCTGTCCAAGCTTTTCTGCGGTGAGTTTTGACGCAGCGATCGGATCGGAAACCTGCCCGCCACTGAAGACGAGAACTCGATCGCTATATTGCATAATCTCATCCAAATCTGAAGACATAAACAGAATGGTCGTCCCAGTCTGACATCTTGCAATTAACTGCTGCCAAACCCATAAAGTTGATTCGATATCGAGTCCGCGAGTTGGATGCTCCATAAGCAGTAAATTTAAGGGCACAGGTAACAGTGCAAGCTGAGTGCGCTGTTGATTTCCCCCCGACAGTCTCTCGACATGAGAATTGGGCTTGCCTCGAATGTTAAACATGGCGATCGCTTCGAGCGCATTTTGATGCGTTGACTTCCAATCAATAAACAGCTTTTGATTGGGATGACGTAGAATGACATGCTCGTGAATCGATAAACCACGAATTAGACCATCTTTGAGCCGATCTGCGGGAGAGTAACCAATTCCTTGTTTGAGATACTGTGCATAGGGTTTTTGAGTCATATCGAGACGGTCGATCGCGATTTTGCCCCTCAAGGGTCGCGTTAATCCTGCACATAGTAAAAGTAAGAGTTGCTGTCCGCTACCTTCGAGTCCTGCAAGTCCGATGACTTCACCTCTATGAGCCGTAAAATCCCCCATTTTGAGCGTTAAGCGATCGTCTTTGACCACAAGGTTAGTTAGCTCCAACATGGGTTGCGATTGTGTCGTGTTGGGCTTGATCGGAGGTGCGAGTTCTTTGCCAAAAATGAGATCGATCAAAACTGAGTCGGGACAAGGAATTTCAGCATTGCCGACAATCTTACCCGCCCGCATTACAGTCACGCGATCGCAAAGTTCTTCAACGTCCTCAAGCTTGTGCGACACAAAAATCACAGATTTTCCTTCTGAAGCTAATCGTCTCGCGGCTTCAAACAATGCTGTCTTTTGAGATGCAGAAATTCCGGTTGTCGGTTCGTCGAGAATCAGTGTTTTAACGCCAAGCGAGAGTAATCGAATCATTTCAAGCTGTTGGCGTTCTCCAACGCTTAGATCAGAAACGCGATCGTCTGGATTTAAGGAGAAATTAAACGCCTCAGTTAAGCGCAGAAGTTCTTGACGAGCGCGATCGAGGTTGACGAGCTTTAAGCCAGAAAGGAATCCTTTTGCAAGGACTTCACCTCGCCCGACGACAAAGTTATCTAGTACTGAGAGCGGCGGAAAATCTAGGGGATCTTGGTGCAACATTCCCACACCTGAGCGGATCGCATCGGCAGGAGTTTTGATATTCGCGGTTTGACCATCAAGGAGGACAGAGCCAGAATCGCGAGAAATAAAACCGCTGAGAACTTTGACGATCGTGCTTTTTCCTGCTCCATTTTCTCCCAGCAAGCCGTGAATGCTCCCTGCTTGAACCGTTATGGAAACATCGTCATTTGCGAGAACCTGCCCGAAGCGCTTTGTAATGTGTTGGAGTTCGATTTGCATATCGCAATCCGGTTTAGCTTGTAAGATTCAGGAACACCCCCAAGTCCCCAATTTTAGGAGCTAGGGGGTAGTTTGCGACAGTGCAAGTTACGACTGATTTAGAACTACGATCGTTCAAATCCAGTGCGTGATGCAAGACCTCCGAGCTTTTAGAAAACTCGAAGGTCTTAAGAGCTTCGCTATTTACTAGGACCCTCCATTCCAGCAAGTAACTGCGGCATATACCAGATTTGCTGATCCGTTGCCGTTTCTCCAGCCTTCAAAAAGTCCGATCCGTCTTGAAACTTCAGAGGTCCCTTGTACAGATTGATCGATCCATCACTCATCCCTTTCGCAAACTCATCAATAAACTTCTTATTCTCACCCAACGCCTGACCTGGATTAAACCCGATCATATTCGTCGTTGGATTCGTCAGATTCTGCCAATCGGGACCCGACCAGACAAATTCACTGATGTACTTGCCCTCTTTTGCTTTTTGCAAAGCAGCAGCATAAGGGATCGACCAATTGTAAAAAGGCACACCCAAGCAGATGTTAGGCGCGAGCGAACAGCCTGTTGCTAAGTCGTAGTGAACAAACTTCACGTTCTTCCCAGCTTCGGCTGCTTTTTTCCCTTGGACAGCAGCTTCTGGCGTATCAATCCCACTCATCACCACATCGAATCCCCCATTGTAGTAATCATCTGCAACTTTGGTGGGGTCGAGCGTTTTTCCTGGAATGTTGAACCAAAATCCAATCCAGGTGACTTTGAAGTTCAACTCAGAGGCAGGCTTCTTGCGATAGTTCTCCCAACAGTATTTTGCACCGAGAAAAGCCGCCGCAGAATACCGCCGAGTTTCATCATTGATCAAAGATCCTAAGTACCCAATCTTGCCCGTTTCAGTTCCAAGCGCCGCTGCACATCCGGCAAGCATCTTCCCGGACTCCATCCGCCCCATGATGTTGCCGAGGTTTGCCTGATTTTTGAAGTTTTTGCCCTCTTTCCAGGCATAGTCTCCTGAAGCATGAATCACAGTTACATCGGGGTGCTTCTTTGCTGTTTCAAGTGCATCATCCTTAAAGTCATCCGAGTTGAAAATGATGAACTTTGCACCTTTGGCAATTAAATCATCTGCGACTTGAGATCCTTTGACATTCGGACGATCAGCCGGGTTGACTTTATCGACATACTCCAATTTTGTCCCCGTCACTTTTTTGAGTGCGCCTTCGATGCCCTCAAAGTGCGCCTGGTTCCAGCCTGCATCATTTTTAGGTCCAACTAAAACCATCCCTACTGTATAGTCTCCGCCGCCTGCCGCAGGAGAAGAACCAGAAGTCGGAGTGCTACTACTTCCGCAGGCTCCCACGATCGAACCCATCACAATCATCAGTCCGATCCGAGCGAGAAATTTCGATAACTTTGTCATATTTTGCAGAATTGCTTAAACGAGGTGAGGTGCGGGAGCGAGTGCGCGATCGAATTATTACGAATTCACAACCGCGCAAAATGTATTGTAAATCACATCAAACTATCAAGATTTGTGAGGATTTGCCGAAAGTTTTGCATTCTTTAAGACATTGTGCCTCTGACTAAGACCACTGTGCAGTTACAATTTCGCGCGATTGCTTCTGGAATATTGCCCTGAATCGCCTGCTGCAACAGTCCTTCACGAGTTGCCCCAAGGACAATCACATCACACTGATCCTGCTGCGCCAAATTAATCAGTGCCGTTGACACCGAATTGGCACACACGGGCATCAATGTGATCGGACACGCTAAGCGATCGCCCAAAAATTCCATTGCTTCATTCAGTACATTGGGATCTGGCAAGTCTTGCTGCGGGTGATGAACTTGGCAGAGACAAATTTCGGGCTGTGCTGCCAGGTTTACAAGCGCAGGTAATAGTCGAATCGCCTGACGAGAATTCGGTCCTCCCGCCGTCGGAACTAACCAGCGATCGATCTGAGTTGTTTTACCAAACTTGACTAAGATCACATCACAACTGGCTTGGCGAATCATTGTATCGACCACATTGCCAAAAATGCGTCCAGGAGTCGAAGTTTCACCGTTCCAGCCCATGATCAAGAGATCAATATGACGTTCCTTAATCGTTTCTAAAATCGCTTCCGAGATGTCATGTGTTACACGCACCTGCGTATGAACGGGAATCTTCCACTGTTTTCCCAGTCTTCCTGCTTTTTTCAATAATTTTCGGCTGACGGTTGTTGAAACTGCGGTTTCAGCAGGAATTCGATGACGCGCGATCGGAATGGCTTGCAAACATTCCAATTCATAGCCTCGCTCTTGAGCAATTGCCGCTGCCATTTGCAGCAAAGTATCTGCGGTCTGAGGATTCGCGATCGGCACTAAAACTCGACCTTTGCCAATTTCAGGAGCGCGCGTTTGATAAACAATGAACGATCGCTCCTTTTGCGTCCCCAGATTCGTCAACTTGTCAGATTCAGCCCGAATAATATCAGCGCGGGTAATAATGCCTACTAATTTTTTACGATCGATCACAGGTAAGCGACTGATTTTGTAGCGATTGAGCAAATACAAAACCTGACTGAGTGGATCATCTGGGTGGACTGTCACCGGGCGAGCGGTCATAAACTGACCCAAGGGTTGGTTTTTATCGGTAATGTTAGCTAAATCTGTCTGTGTCACAATTCCGACTAAAATGCCGTCTTCAATCACCGGAAATCCACGATGATGCGATCGCGAAAATGCTTGGAGCGCTTCATTTAAACTGATTTGGCTCGACAGGGTTTCGACTCTCGGCTGCATCAAATCTTTTGCGGTCAAACCAGAGAGTCGATTTTCAATCTCTACATTTGCTTGTAAATAAATGCCATTAGAAGCAAGTAAGTGTTTATAAATTGATCCACTAAAAAGACTTTCTGCAACTAGATAAGCACTCACCGAGCCAATCATTAAGGGCAATACAATATTAAAATCTGCCGTCATCTCAAACACAATGACGATCGCAGTAATGGGACCACGAGTGACCGCACTAAAAAATGCTGCCATTCCAGTCAGTGCGGCTGTTGTTGTAAACGCTTGTGTCAAATCTAAACCGAGTGGAACACCTGCATTTTCAAGACTTTGTGCGCCAAAGCTAATCAAAAAACCCAGTGCCGATCCCAAAATCAGCGAAGGCGCAAACAATCCTCCCGGCGCACCTGACCCAAAAGCCAAAAGCGTCAGAACAAATTTAGTCATAAAAATAACAGCCGTAATCCTCCAACCCAGTTCGTTGGTTAGCCAAACCTCTTGCAGACTTGCAGTTCCTCGAAGTGCATCCGGCAACAGTGCGATCGCAATTCCCGACAGTCCACCTGCAAATGCAATCCGAAACGGCAGACTCCAATGGAGAACTTTACGATTCAGCTTTAAGCTCAGCAAAATGCCGCGCATAAACAGCGACCCTAGCACTCCCGCCGACATTCCCACAATTAGCAAGATCGGAATCGCCTGAATATCAAAACTCGTCATAATCTCCAACGAGGACGAGGCATTATTAAACCCAGTCCCGCCCAGCAGTCGCGACACGACTGCCCCCACAAACGAAGCCAGGATTGCTGTCCCCAAGGTCAACCCCGACACATCTTGCAGCAATTCTTCAACAACGAAGAGAACTCCCGCGATCGGCGCATTAAACCCGGCTGCTAATCCGGCTGCGGCTCCGGCTGCAATTAACTGTCTCCGATGCACAGGCGAAGTCGGAACCCAATCGCTCAACTGAGCGGCGATCGCTGCTCCAATCTGCACCGTCGGACCCTGCCGCCCCAAATTTAATCCCGATCCCAATGAAAGTAAGGTCGTGACCAGTTTCGCGATCGCGACTCGCAACGTCAGCGCACTCGATACGCCACCCAATGCCGCCTTGACCTGCGGAATTCCACTTCCCGCCGCTTCAGGCGCAAACTGCTCGATCAACCATCCTGCAAGCAACCCACACACAATCCCAACACTTGGCAACACAAACCAAGCTGGATACTCGATCGCCGATGCCAATCGCCAATTTCCGAGCCAGTTTACGCCTTGTTTTAAGACAACGGCAGCTAACCCTGACACCAAGCCAATGAGACACGCCTCAAAGATAGCTAACCGCTTCTGTGAGATCGCACTCAGTCTAAATCTAGAACGCCACATATCGCTGAGGCTCTCAGTGAGAAGATTATATAGCAATCGAATTCGCTCTCAACTCTCTTTTGCCTGACAGCGATCGCACATGCCAAAAAACTCCAGCATGTGATAATAAATCTTAAACTGATGGGACTGATTCAACTGCTGTTCTAACTCATGAACAGGGCATTCCTCGATCGGAACCGAACTGCCGCATTGCAAGCAGGTCAAATGATGCCGATCTTCTTGAATCAAACTATAGAGTGATTCTCCATTTGCCAAAGTGCGCACCTGCACCATGCCTTCTAGTTTTAAAGCTTCCAAGGCTCGATACACCGTCGCCAGTCCCATACTTTGATCGCGATTTCGCAACTCGACGTAGAGATCTTGAGCAGAAATCGATCGGTTTAAATGCTTCAAAACGTCGAGAATACGATCTTGGCTTCGGGTTCGTTGAGATTTCATAGCAGAGGAAAGGATCAGACCTTTAATATTTTACGTTTTGAGTCGCCACGGTCTTAGAATAGATGAGCTTTGGAACCTTTTTCACGTTCAGGACAACGACTGTGACTCAAAAATTTCAGGCTCAGATCTATGTTACTCTCCGTCCGTCGGTCTTAGATCCGGCAGGAACGGCAGTACAGTCAGGACTCGCCCACATGGGATATTCCAATGTGGAACAGATCCGAATTGGTAAATATGTCGAATTGTCGCTGACAGCAGAAAGTGAAGCGGCAGCCCGATCGCAACTCGATACAATCTGTGATCAATTGTTAGCAAATCCAGTGATCGAAAATTACCGGATTGAATTGCAAAGCTTTGCAACCGTCTAGGAGACAGCGATGAAATTTGGAGTTTTGGTATTTCCAGGATCGAATTGCGATCGCGATATTCTCTGGGTGACTCAGGGCTTGCTCGGTCAGCCGACTCGGATGATTTGGCACGAGGAAAGTGATCTTTCTGATATTGATGTCGTCGTGGTTCCAGGTGGATTCAGCTATGGCGACTATTTAAGATGTGGCGCGATCGCTCGGTTTTCTCCAGTGATGCGAGCCACGATCGATCATGCCAAGTCCGGAAAACTGGTCTTGGGAATTTGTAACGGATTTCAAGTCCTAACCGAAGCAGGCTTGCTTCCGGGTGCATTGGTGCGAAATCGGGATCTGCATTTTATTTGCGATCGAGTGTCCCTGAAAGTCGATCGCAGCGATCTCCCCTGGACGCAGGGATATAAAACGGGGCAAGTGATCGAATTGCCGATCGCGCATGGGGAAGGCAGTTACTATGCCGATGCAGACACATTGAAAGAACTCGAAGACAACGGACAGGTGCTATTTCGCTACTCGGATGCAACTGGAAACCTTACCCCTAAAGGAAATCCGAACGGGTCGCTAAATCATATTGCAGGCATCTGTAATCGACAGGGCAATGTGCTAGGAATGATGCCCCACCCGGAGCGTGCTTCGGATCCAGCATTGGGCAAAGTCGATGGATTGGCACTTTTTGAAGGGATTTGTAAAGCAGTGCCCGCTCTGGTCTAATCGCTCTACAAACTAACCGTTACATTTCTTAAAAAGGCGAAATACTGCCTTTTTTTTATAGATAAAAATCGAAGCCTTTGGTATCAGAAACTTTGTAGATAAATCGTGAGCAACCTAACAGGATTTCTCGCATCAAATTTAATATTTTCTACTGATTTTTGTAACTTGTTATTTATGAAATGATATGAACTTGTTTTGTAAATTTATATTTCTATTTCAACAGGAC
>JALOOO010000027.1 GCA_025454375.1 Leptolyngbya sp. Prado105
CTATCAAATTCAAGCTGCTCAGCCACCTTCAGATGGAGTCATTACCGCGATCGAAGACAATGGCAAGACTGCACAAATTTGGCTAGGAGGGTTACTTCCACAAGTTTTAGAAACTTACAATCCTGGGACATTGCTCAGTACCGATCGATCATTGCTGCAAATCTACGAGCGCAATGGATTAATTGCCAGGGCACGCGCATTAGAACTGCCTGTCAACGTAGGTCAGCGCGTGCAAGAAGCCATCCGAACGCTGCCGAAAGAGATGAGTTTAGCCATTGCGATCGATGCGACTCTGAACCGGGTTGAGCGGGTCGATGCCATCAGTGCTTTTTCAGGATTGCCAAGAATCTCAGCAACGACCGCAGGCGAACAAGCTGCGGATTACTTGTTTAGCAAGCTCGAAGAAACGACTCAGGTTGCTTCACTGACAACAGATGCGATGAAAGGAACAATTCCACCTGCGGGATATGCTCTATTTTCACAAGGACGAGAAGCAATTCCCAACACAACAGGCGAATCTGGAGAAGCCGTCAAGCTAGCTGTCAAACGTCTGTCACCCCACTTACAAACGAGACTCGGCGCAAAGCTACTCAGTGCGACAACAAACTCGGACTCCTCGCAACTCGCAGTCCGAGCAACCCTAATCCATGCGGATACAAAAGTTGCTGCACAGCAAACAGATCGAGTCTCAGAACCTATTTCTGACGTTGTCCCTTCTGATGGAAAGCTCCTGTCTTTCTCAACCGGGAATCCGATCCAGCTAAAGATTGAGAACTACAATTCCGAAGAGATTCATTTCCTCGTTCTTGGACTCAATAATGATGGCTCAGGAGTCGTCTTGAATCCAAAACAGAATGAGCAAGCAAAATCCTCGATCGCTCCAAATGAGATCCTGACGATTCCTCAAGCTCCATCCGACTGGATTGCACGATCGCCTGCGGGTTTATCCGAAATCTATATTGTCTGTAGCCGTACTCCATTTCAGCAAGCAGAAGCACTGATGGGAACGGGCGAGAAATTTGTTCGCGCTCTGCCCAATTTCCTTGACGTTGCCCAAGCTGTTTTACAAGATCTGCATCGAGCGAGTGGGACTTCCTCCTGGATCAATACTCCTGAGCTTTTTACCCTCAATGTCAATGCTTGGACAACATTCCGCTTCCTCTATCAGACTGTCTAAATCGCCTTCTTATCAATGACAGTTGAGACTGATAAGCCTGAATCGCTAGTAAATCACGCGATCGATCAGCGGTGAGATTGGACTTAGAAAATTCGCCCAATCTCACCGCTCATCTTTTTACACAGGCTTCAGCGCGTTTATCAGCAGTCAATCATCATTCTTCGTCTTTTGCAGCAGCACGCTCAACCTTGTGGCTGAACGTAACCAGTGCCTTCCCCAAGGTGTGCAGAGGTCCCTTCACCCCACGAGCAGCTTCATCCCCGATCGCGTTGGTTTGCTCTGCGAGTGTTGCCAGCACTTGCGCAATTTCACTTCCGTCTGACTTTTTCCCCTTCAAAAGCTTCTTGAGATCCTTCAAAGACGCAGACAACTCTTTGATATTGTCCTGCTTATGACCCTTCAGAAAATCCACCCATTCATCGATCGAATTGATCGCCTCATCGGATTCAATCTCCGTAGGATCTCCGTGTAAAGTCTCCGTCAAAGATTCGACATCGGGAGCATTATCGATCTCTGATTCTCCGCTCGATTTCTTTGCTGAACTTTGCTCCTTTTCCAATTCAGAAGAATCGGTTTCTTTTTGTGATTTTTTCTCTTTTTGAGTCGCCATAATTCCTATTCCTTCTATGTTCTAGCGAAGATATGACATTAAAAATAAAGTTATTAAAAATACATTTCCTCACCCAAAAGAAGAGATATAAATCACACTTTTGGATGAGTATAATCACACCGAAAATATGACGAAGATCACAGCCCCAAATGGGCTGAAATGCCCTCCACAGAAAGGCTTAATAGTTTGCGTGTTTCTGCCGAATTCATACCAGAAGAAACTCGATCAGTACCGTATATCGACGATGGTTTGAAATAGGTTCTCTACAGACAATAAGTTCATCGCTGATGTGAACTTTGACCTTGTGGTAGATGATGGCAACTCAATCTTCTTTACGCTCCCGTGGAATGGAACTGTTAGTTTCGTATCACCAAAACCCCTCGGTAAGACTGCGAAACCAGTTGGTGCAGATGAATGCAGGTTTAGTGCGGAAAATCGCTCATCGGGTGAGTCATCAATGTGCAGAACCCTATGAAGACCTCGAACAGATTGGATATTTAGGGCTGATTCGAGCGATCGAACGGTTTAATCCCAATCAAGGATGCGCGTTCAGTTCGTTCGCCGTACCGTATATTCGAGGCGAAATGCTTCACTTCTTACGCGATCGCGCTGGAACCGTCAAAATTCCCCGTCGCTGGCAGCAATTGAATAAAGAAGGGCAACGAGTCCGCGAACAATTAATGGAAGCCTTCGGACGGCAACCCAGTGACGAAGAGATTGCAGATGTATTAAAAGTGTCGGTGAACGAATGGCGCGAGAGCAAACTGGCTGCAAAGAACCGATTACCGCTGAGTTTAGACGCAACCGTGTGTCAGCAGTTAGATTCTCCGATGACATTGGGCGACACCTTACCCGATGTCAGATATCAAGCCCTGCAAGTCCTCGAAGAAGACCGCCAGCAGTTACAACGCGCTTTGAATCAACTCGAAGACAAGACAAGACAAGCGATCGAATATGTTTTCCTACATGACCTATCGCGCAAAGAAGTCGCAGAACAGATTGGAGTCAGCCCGATGACAGTGACTCGTCGAATCCATCGCGGAATCCAACAGATGGTTGGTCTGCTCCATCCTCAAGTGATGCAGAGCGATCCCTAGAGATTGACCGCCAAAATTTTCATCTATCGAGTCGCTGGATTGTATGCAGTCCGGCGTTTCTTGTTTTTATATGAAAACAAACTCCCCAATTTTAGAATCAGGGAGTTTAGACGATCGCTCAATCCAAGATCTAGCCAACCTTGATGAGTTCTACATCGAAGTACAGGGTGGAATTGGGTGGAATCGGTCCAATTCCTCGACTGCCGTATCCTAACTCTGGGGGAATTTCTAAAGTTCGCCGACCCCCGACCTTCATCGAGCCAACGCCTTCATCCCAGCCTTTGATCACCTGACCCACCCCAATTTTGAATTTGAAAGGCTGACCGCGATCGCGAGAGCTATCAAATTTCGTTCCGTCTTTTAACGTCCCAGTGTAATGAACTGTCACGAGTTGACCCACTTCAGGAGTCTCGCCCGTTCCTTCAACCACATCGACATATTTCAGACCAGACGCAGTTTCGGTCGGTTCTTTAGAAGATTCAGCAGGATTAGGAGTTGCCATCGGTTTTAAGTCAGCAGCTTGTGCCACTTGAACAATAGGTGTAGCTTCGGTCTTGGGCATTTCAGCAGCGATCGCGCTATCACGAGAACCTCCCGTAATCTGTGCTACAACCAGCACTGCAATACAAACCACCATTACGCCGAAGCTGATCAAAATCTCTCTCATGATCAGTTCTCTTGAATGTGCTTTTCAATTTTCACACTGATTCTCATTTCCAGAGCTTATTTTCTAAATCTCGTACCTGTCGCTCTAAGCGATCGAGTCTGCCGCGCAATTCGTCCATTTCATTTTGGCGCGGCACACCTAAATCCATCAGCATGTTGCGAAGTTGGCGCTGAAACTGGGTCTCAAACCCGCCTTGCTCTGTTTTCAGTTGATTCATCAGATCATCGACAAAGCCCTTTGCCTGATCGGGGTTGAGTTTTCCTTCCTTGACCCACTGATCCCCAACTTCTTTAATTTTTTCTGCGACCAAAGAAGTGGTGCCCACACCGAGCATGAGCAGTTGCGTGATCCAATTGTTGTTATCCATATTTTTTCGTCGTTCGTCGATCGTGGCTGCATTCATTCTGGCAAATCATTCTTGATCCGCAACAGGACGGTTTCCCGTCTGCGTCCATCCAATGAGACACTAGAGATATATGCTTGCTGTGATTTTTCGCGAACTTTATGTCAGATTCTCAAACCATTAGTGCGGCAGTTGCAGCACTCTATAATACTTATCCTTTTCCGCCGGAACCTTTATTAGATGAGCCGCCTCCAGGCTATAACTGGCGCTGGAATTGGCTGGCGGCATATAGTTTTTGTACCGGGCAGAAACCAAAACGACAAGATGTCCGAATTTTAGACGCAGGCTGCGGAACGGGCGTTGGGACAGAATATCTTGTGCATCTGAATCCTCACGCTCAAGTCACTGGAATTGATTTGAGTTCGGGGGCATTGTCAGTCGCGCGAGAACGCTGTCAACGATCGGGAGCCGATCGCGTTGAGTTTCATCATCTCAGCCTTTACGATGCGGATCAGCTTGCGGGTCAGTTTGATTTGATTAACTGTGTCGGGGTGTTGCATCATTTGCCGGATCCGATTCGGGGGATTCAGTCACTCGCGACAAAACTTGCGCCGGGTGGATTGATGCACATTTTTGTGTATTCGGAATTAGGACGACATGAGATTCAACTGATGCAGGAGGCGATCGCGCTTTTGCAGTCGGATCGATCTGATTATCGAGAAGGAGTTGCGATCGGGCGACAGATTTTTGCGTCTTTGCCTCCGAATAATCGGCTGGTGCGGCGAGAGCAGGAGCGCTGGTCGATGGAGAATACGCGGGATGAGTGTTTTGCTGATATGTATGTGCATCCTCGCGAGGTCGACTACAACATTCACACGCTGTTTGAGTTGATTGATGCGTCGGGGTTGAAGTTTTTAGGATTTTCTAATCCGCGCCAGTGGGAAGCGGCTCGATTATTTAACCAACCAGATTTGCTGGAGCGGGCGGATACGTTGAGCGATCGCGAAAGATATCGCTTAATCGAACTGCTTGATCCTGAATCGGTGACGCATTACGAATTTTTCTTGAGTCGGGGTGAATTGCCGCGATCGGATTGGAGTTCGGATGAGGCGCTTTTAAATGCGATTCCGGAGCGGAGTCCTTGTATGGATGGGTGGGAAAGTCGTTGCTTGTTCAATTACGATTACCAAATTATCAATCTGACTGACGATGAGTTTGAATTCATCAAGACTTGTGATGGCAATCAGACACGATCTCTCAAAGAGATTCTGGCTGAAATTCCCATTGCGATCGAGAACGTGCGATCGCTGCAAGCACAACAGTTGATCTTGCTGAGTCCGTAAAATTCGATCCAATTTGTGAAGGTACTGATTGTCATTCAAACATCTGTCATGAGTACTTTCACAAAAATTGGATTGCTCGCACTCTTACCGTTTCTTTGCATCAGCACAACTCAGAGCGCGATCGCTGCTCCTACGGCTCAAGCGACTCTGACGCAAGCTCGATCGACTCCACGATCGACTGTGGATCAGTTTTACAAGGCGTATGTCTCTAGGGATCAACTTTGGAGAGATTTGAAGCAGTTTATCGATCCTGCAACTTATGCGCAACTGAGTCGGGTTAAAATATTTGATGTGGAGCCTTTTACAGATTCTCAAGCGAGAGTTTGGAGCTATACGATCGGAAAGCCTCAAATCAAAGGCAATGAAGCGAGAGTTCCACTGCGATTAATGGTTGGGTTGCGCCGTGCAGAAGCACCAAGGAATTTGACGATCGTCTTACGCAAAAATGGCGATCTCTGGCAAATTCGCAACGTCATTTATTCGACAAAGCCGCTTCCTTCGGGTGAGCCATTCGATCTGCTGCACCTTTGGAAACCCAAAACTTAAGCTTCTAATCTAGATTCAAAACTTTGGGCTATTCATTTCCCCAGGTTGGATTACGCTTGATCACGATTTCACGCTTATCGATCATGGTGATTAATGCAGGCAAGTCAGGCGATGCTTTACTGGTAAGGTTCAACTCTGCAAGTGCTTGAGCGCAGGTTTTACCTTCGGTCATTCGATATGCAATTTCTTCGATTTCTGCCCAAGCTAGATCACTTTGAACAAAAGCTTTTGCCATCACATTCAGCAGATTTTCCCAGTTATTGCCCTCCGCTCTCGTCATCATCGTATGCGGGATATTCAACGCTCGATCGAAACTGTAGTACCAGGTTTTCGGCTGGCGACGTAGCAGGTTCTCAAACAGTGTCTTGTGATCCGGATTACTGACTGCTTGATCGGCATCGGTTGAAACAATAAACATGGGAGGAGAAGCAGCAGAGCGAGAACGCTTTAGAATCTCATCTCCAAGATCGAGGAAGACTCTCAAGTCTGGGAAAGTAAAACCTTTATAGCCAATAGGTTCTCCAGGTTCATCGCTTTTCCATTCAAAATAAGTATTGAATGTTTTAACAAACAGATCGACGACCTTATTACTGCTGCTGAGATAAGCAGCAAACAGTAACGCTCGATCGATTTGACTTGCTTTTTCTAACGCGAGCCATGCGGCTAAAGTTCCGCCCCCAGACAATCCACCGACCACAACTTTATCGCCCAATCCTTGTGCCTGCCGAAACCACTCCAGCGCAAACTTTTTATAGGTTTCTGCATCATTGGGAAGCGGAGGCGGATTTTGTCCATTCCAATCGCCCGCTTGCCCATGCCCAGGGAGTCGCGGAATGATCACGTTATAGCCCGCCTGATAGAATGTCCGCGCCATCGGTAAAAACTGGTAAGGCGCAGCCGTAAACCCGTGAAAGAAAAGAAATACTTTCGAGGTCGGAGTGGGATATAAGAGAAACTGCGATCGACAGCCATCATTTTTTACAGGTAGTCGGTCTTCCTGAAATCTAGTGCGCTGAGGCAGCGAATTTGCAGCGATCGAGTATCCTACTTGAGTAAAAAAGTTTCTAGGCATGGTGCAGAACAATAAGAGGAGATACTTTATAGAATGCCCGACTTTAGAGGGTGAATTCTGACCCGACAATCATTGACCCCGTTCCAGTGTCCGTGAAAATCTCCAGCAATAGGGAATGGGGCATCCGTCCGTCTAAAATATGCGCCGCTTTTACTCCTTGAGCCAGCGATCGCACACAACAATTCACCTTCGGAATCATGCCACCCGACACAATGCCTTCATCAATCAGCTTTCTTGCCGTTTGAATATTCAATCTTGGAATTAAAGTCGAGGGGTCTTTGTAGTCGCGCAGAATTCCGGCAGTATCGGTCAGTAAGATTAGTTTCTCAGCTCCTAGAGCGGCTGCAATCTCCCCTGCGACAGTATCTGCGTTAATATTGTACGCCTGCCCAAATTCATCGGCTGCCACACTCGATACCACTGGGATATGCCCATTGCTTACAAGTGAACTGAGAATTTGAGGATTCACTCGGGTGACTTCTCCAACAAACCCAATGCCCTCTTCGTCAGCAGGGCGTGCTTCAAACAATCCGCCATCTTTGCCGCATAGTCCAACCGCCGAGCCACCTGCTTGGTTGATCAGAGAAACAATTTCTTTGTTGACGCGACCGACTAAGACCATCTCAACCACGTCCATCGTAGCTGCATCCGTGACGCGCAAGCCATTCTTAAACTGTGCTTCGATGCCCAATTTATTGAGCCAGGAATTGATCTCAGGTCCACCTCCGTGAACCAGAATGGGGCGTAAGCCGACACATGCCATAAATACGACATCGCGGATAACTTTTTCTTTGAGGGTGCTTTCTTTCATTGCGGCTCCGCCGTATTTCACAACGATCGTGCGTCCCGCAAACTGTTGAATATAGGGCAGAGCTTCACTGAGAATTTGAACTCGGATTTCTGCACTTTCGAGATATTCGCTTTCTTTCGACATGGAACTAGGCTGTAGGAATAATCGTGCGTTCTTTACGATCGCGCACTATAACACCTACAAATTGTTATCTAGATTACCGCTCTAGACAACTTAAGAATCAATTCTAAAGCTCACGCATCACATGGGGTAAAAAGGCAGGCGGAATCTGGGATAAGGCTTGAGTTTGTCCTTGAATGCCTTCGCGCTCGTAGATGCCTTTGACAATCTGCCCCAATTGTCCGACTGCGCTGGGTTGGAAGTCCGGCTGATCTTGCCAACCTTGAGCCGCTCGGACTTGATGCTTCAGAGCGTGATGGAGAAACTGCGATCGCTCTTTTGTCTCAAGGGCAGCACGTTGATCGATCGCCATTTGATGGTATGCCAGTGCAATGTGGTGATGCGTTGCGGAAAGATCGAAGCTGAGCGTTGGTGCATAGGCGGTGTTTGCTGCCATGAGATATTGCACCGCGCTCAAGGCTTCTTGATAGGCATCGATCGCGCAGAGCATGTAGGTCGCTCGATCGTCATAATGGGTTGAGTCTTGGTTTGCTAAGTGCCAGTAGGCAGTGCCTAGATTGTTTTGAGTCGCAGCATAAGCAGTAGGAGCGGCTTCTAAGGTGCGGTAAATCAGGGCAACGCGGTAAGCGCCGATCGCTAAATGCAGAAAATCCTCCGCCATGGCTAATTCTTGAGTGGCTTGGTCGCAGCGCGAGAGATTCCAGTAGGCGGTGCCTAAATTGTTTTGCAGCATCGCATAGTGCATTGGCTCTCGATCAGGCGTGTAGTAGCGCAGGGCTTCGTTATAAGCCAAGACCGCAGATTGCAGATTAAACATGGGGGTGCGATGCTGCGCTAAGTTCCAATAGGCGGTGCCTAAATTGTTTTGAGTCGCAGCGTAGCGAGAGGGATCGGTTTCAAACGGGCGATATTCGATCGAGGATTTGTAGGCTTCGATCGCGTGTTGAAGATTTTCTTCGGGCGATCGCACGCCTGCTAAATCGCTGTAAACCGAGCCAAGATTGTTTTGAATCATGGCGTAGGTCTGCGGCTGGAGCGTAGGATCGCTGCGATCGATCGCGAATTGATAGGCTTTTAGGGCTTTTTCTAAATTGGTTGCAACGGCACCTTCTCCGCAGCGTGCTTTAATCCAATACAAATTGGCAATATCGTTGAGCAGATCGGGCACTTCTTCGGATTTCATGTCGATCAGTTTTAGCGCTTGCTCATAGGCGCGAATCACGATCGTTAAATGTCCAGAATTCGGGCGAGCCGCATCGAAACGATCGCGATACCAATCTCCAATCTGACGGTATAGCCGTGCGATCGTGGCGGCAGAAGCGCGTTGTTGATGCAGGTCTTCAATCTGCTGGAGAAATTGCAGCGGCTCGGTATCGGGATGATTTGTTTTCAAGACATCGGTAATCGAAGCGTGATCCTCAAGATTGATCGTTTGCATCACTGACGCAAGGATGAAATCTGCTAGTTCGGTATCGAGCTTGATTTTGCGATGTCCGTTAGAAGAGGCGGTTGGGGGGGGTTGAATCGGAACGGGATTGTCACCAAAGGGATCGCCTTCAAATTCAAAGAGTCCGGTGTGCCACTGCCAGAAGTCTGGAACGGATTGCTGGATGGAGCGACACCAAGGGCGAGTGACCCAAAGGACAAGATTGAATTCTAATTTGGGAAGCTGGCGAGCGATCGCGGATAAAGAATCTAAAAACGTTCTTTGGATGTGAACGGGTTGACGAGTTAAGCGATCGATGCCTGTCACCTGGTAGTTGGGCATCCCAGCTTGGATATGAGCAAGCAGGTCAGGATTTTCTAAATCGAGTTCTAGACTGACGAGTGGAGTCGGGGTCGTCTCATTGGCAAGCTCAGATTGGATCTGTGTGACAAATTGACTGCGTAGAGCGGCATCGTCACAAACGGCAATCAAAATCTGACGGCGGAGATTGAGACTCAACGCCATCCGTAAGCGCAGATAGATCTGTTGGTTCAGGCTGGGAGGGCACTGAGAGATTATCTCGGTCACAGGAATATCTTGAGCGGGGGGGTGACGATCAATGACAGACATCAGCATTACAGAAATCGCTTGTCAAGCGCAGTATAGACGAGATGATATTCAATCTCTTCGTCCATTCTGACCGATGTTCAGGATGAAACTGAGTTTTACGTAGATTTATGGAGTAATTCCAAGAAAAATCCAACGAAAAAACCAGGCTACTTACTAAGGTAAGCGACCTGGCTCGTTTAAATCTACTGTGGAGCAAATCTTTTCTAGGAAACGGCAGCGGCAACGGCGATTAATCCGCCAATTAGTGCTGCACCTGCGACTCCAAGAATGATGTAATTGCGTTTCTGATTTTGGCTCGGCGGTTCTGCTTCGTACATTTTCGGCTCGATCGCAAAATTATTCAGCAATCCACCCTCTTCTTTGACATATCGCATGAATAAGTTTCCCCTTAGTGTTTTGTTAACTTTAACAAAGTTGAGGTAATTGCTCTACATCCTAAGCAGGAAAACTTAATATTTTCTACGATCGCTCTAGCCATGCCCGCATTTTTCCGGGATTGAGCAATCCGTAGGGATCGACTTGCTCTTTGAATTGCAGTTGGGCGAGATCGACCATTTTCATGCCGCCGTCTTCGATTAAATACGTGTGCGGATTGAAGATGTATGCGCCTTTGGATTCGTGGTGAGCGATGATTTCGTTAAGACGCTCCTCAGTGGTATAGCGCACCAGTTGCAGGGAAGCGGGACGGGCTGTGCCTCCGTATCTGAGAAATTCTAGATGGAACATCACTTCATCGCCATAGTGGTGATACATTTCTTCGAGCAGGGTCAAGTTCTTGTCGTCGGGGAAGAGGGTTTGTAAGTAAGTGATGCTTGGATCGACGCTGCGGGCGTGGAGGGTGGTGTGATTCCAGGTGTATTCGGCAAGGGCGATGCCTTTACCTGCGTCTTGGGCTGGTTTTTGGTAGGTGATTTCGCCGCCGAATTCTTTGACAAATTCATTGAGCGGTTCTAGACAGGTTTCAGAAATCATCAAGAGGGCGGAGTGTTTTCCAGTTGGGATGTAGCTTTTTAGCGCGGTGAAGTATTGAGGAATCGGATCGGGACAAATGCAGACGAGTTTTTTGATTATGCCGTCTGCGTCGCTGAGGGCTTGTCCGAATCGAGCCGCGCTCATGAAGTCGGGAAAATTGACGATGATATCTGACCAGGGATAAGCGGGAGCGAGGGGGATTTCTAGTTCGGTGATAATGCCATTGGTGCCGTAAGCGTGGGCGACTTTGTAAACGTCGTCTCCGCGCAGGTCTAATATTCGAGGTTCGTCTTCCATGGTGACAACTCGAACCGCGAGCAGATTTCCACGATCGCGCAATTGTCCATAGGTGACAGAGCCAATGCCGCCACTGCCTCCGCCGATAAATCCTCCAATTGTGGCAGTTCGATAGGTTGAGGGAGCCATGCGAATTTCCCAGCCGCTGCCGAGTTCGCGGGTTTGTTTGTCGAGTACAGAAAGCTTGGCTCCCGCTTCAACGCAGACGACTCCGGGTTTCATCCATTTAATGGCAGTCATTTTCGTCATATCGACGATTACGCCCCCTTCAAGTGGGATGCACTGTCCATAGTTTCCAGTTCCGGCTCCACGTACTGTCAGTGGAACTTTGTAGCGCACACAGGCTTGGGCGACTTGTAAAACTTCTGCTTCACTAGCTGGACGGACGACCACATCGCCAAACTTGTCTTGCAGTTGAGGTTGCAAGACGGGGCTGAAATGATAGTAGTCTTGCGAGAGTTTTGCGACTTGATTGGGGTCAGTGATGATATCGAGTCCTGCTAAATCGCTCAGAACGGCTTCGATCGCATTCGGAGTGGTGGTGGTCATCGCCAAATTCCTGAATTATCTGCTGATTCGACTATAAGGGGATTTTCAGCAGAAATTCGTGTGGGACGATCCATTTTGGAGTTTAGATTTAGCGCAGTTGCAAAGTGTCGCAAACTGGAAGGAAGTTGCGAAGTTTAGAGGGTGTGTAGCTTGATCCATAGACGGTAGGTTTCTTGTCCATATTCCTTGAGTTTGAGAATCTCTTCGTGAAGGTCGTCGAGTAAGAGCGGAAAATCAGTGTCGAGCCAATCGGTCAATTCCTCAAGAGTTACTTGCTCTAAGTTACTAAACAGTTCCTCTCTCCACATTTCCACCTCGATTCTTAGACGAGTGCAGTTATCCGCTAAGATACAAGTCGCTTGGCGAATGCGATCGTAAGTTTGCATTGAGTTGATCGGAATATCATCGCGGTTTTCTCGGGCTATGATATCTGCTCTTAAAATTCTGATCATCTCTTGCCAGTTTTGCAGATTTTCTTCAATATCTAAGCAGCGACTGTTGAGATCTCCTCTGACTTCATCGATTCGGTGTCTTGAAGAAGAACAGGAAATCACACTCGCTCCTTGATTCTGCAACTCACACCGAACTGCCTCAGAGAGTCCTAAATTTTCCCAAAACTTGGTCTCACCATCTACTTGGGCATCATCAAGACAAGCTCCACTCAAATCCGCGCCACTGAAATCGGCTCCGAATAGGATTGCTGCTTGCAGATTTGTATCACTCATATAAGCCCGTCTGAACATCGTATTCTGAAGGTTAGCTCCCTGAAAATCCGCGCGAAGCAAATTCGTTCCTATCAAATCTGCTCCTAGTAAAGTTGCATTTGTAAAGTCAGTACTGCTGAGATAGGCTCGATTTAATCGAGTACGACTCAAATCAGCGCCTTTTAAATTTGCATCACTTAAATTTACGCGCAGCAATACAGCTTCTACTAATGTCGCGCTAGTTAAATCAGCAAAGACCATGCGAGCGCTACTGAGATTTGCTTCAGTTAAGTTCGCCTCGCGCAGATCTGCCCCCGTAAAATTTACTTCACTCAAATCTGCTCGATAAAAATTCGCGCCGCGTAAGTTGGTAAACGATAAGTTGGCATGACTGAGATTGGTCTGTTGTAACGTGGCAGATTCTAGGGTTGATCCTCGCAGGCTCACGCTTGCAAGCTGACCATAATTCAGGTTCGCATGGTCTAAGATACATCGACGCAGAATTGCTCCGCGTAAGTGAACTTCTGCTAAATTCGCATGACTAAAATTAGACCCACTTAAGTCTGCACCTAGTAGAATTGCTGCACTAAAGTCTGCATACTCTGCTCTTGCAGCAATCACAGTCGTCTGAGAGAGGTAAGCACGACAAAAGATTGCATGTCGCAAATCAGCGCCATATAAGTCGCTTCCGCGCAAGTTGGCATGAGTCAGATCCGCATAGCTCAGATCAATCCCTCGCAAGATTGCATTGTTAATCTGCGCCGATCGCAGATCTGCTCGATGTAAATTTGCCCCGGTTAAATCAGTTCGCTCCAATTTTGCTTGAGCCAGGTTCGCCTCGCTGAAATTTGCATGGCTCAGATCTGCACCTCTGAGATCTGCACCTCTCAAATTCGCTCCTTGAAGGTTCGCACCTGCTAGATTGACTCGAATCAAAACAGCACCCTGTAAATCAATCCCCTGCAAATTTAGATTGCGGAGATCGGCTCCAGAATAATCGCCATTGGGTTGGAGATTAGGTCGAGATTCAGTTGGGGGGTCTTGGATGCTCATAACGGCAGATACCTAAAGTGAAGGGGACTGTACACTTAACATCGGCATAGCGAAACAAACGGGACGATCGTTCGACGAATCCACACCACACTGGCAAGCTATATGATTGATTTAGTCATATTTTTATCTACTGTTAAAGTTATCACACTCTCATTAAATAGACATATTGCCATTTGACAACATAAATACTGCGACAATTCAGCATATTTACAGGATTAACCCGTAATATCGTCTAAGAAACTTTCATCTGTCTATTTTGTAGACGCTATTCATTAGGAGTTCGTGTCATGAGCGAGAAGCCGTTTTCGGAAGAAGAACCTCTTTATCAGTCTCAGCAGCAACGCTACTGGGCGCAACTCCATCGGGAACTAGAGCGCTATAAAACGACGCTGGGCACGACGAATACAGAATTAGCACAGTGTCTAGGAATTAGTCGGCAACCGCTTGTAACATTTATGCAGAAGCCTGAACTTGGATTACCGATTCAGCGCTGGAATCTGATTCGACTATGGGATTTACTCACTGATCCAGCACACTTCCATAAGAAACTCTCGAACTCTGCTCAAGAGCAACGGATGCAACTTCGCCAACAAGGTTCTGATGCGTTGCTAAAGGCTGCTGGATTTCTTCCCGATTCTCAGAAGCCATCCTTAGAAATTCATCCCAATCGGTATCAACAAATTCAGCGAATTGTATCGAGATTGTCGAACTTGCCGATTCAAGATTTTGCTGAGTTTATTATGTTGACTGACTTTCTAGAAATGTTTGTCACAAATTCCTTACCTCGCAAGCATCAAATCTCGGCTGAATCACCTGCTTTAGAAGCAACTGGAATTGCCCCGACTTCGACCGAAGCTCGTATCGATCGCTGGATTAAATTCAATCATTCTCTGCCGAATGCTCCCGAAGGCATCGTTAAGCACAAACTTGAAGGAGCGCTATCGCGGCTTGCGATCTCTGGAAAATCGGAGTTAAACAATACAGAATTTTTTGAACTGTATATGTCGATCGCAGATAACGAACGACTGAATAGCCATATTGATCACTGGCTAAAAATGCGGATTACGCAGTGCGAATTTACAACCGTCACTTTTGCCATCAAATCCTTTTTGTCGCCTCAAGAGACAGACTATATTTGGCGAGACATTGAGCAAGCAAGTCTGGATGCAGAACGGCAGTTGCGCCCAGAAATTGCAGAATTTGGAGATCCTCAAGATGCAGTCGCAGAACCTGTGATCGAAGCGTTGATTACCTGCCACTTTGGTGCGGAAGATAAAGGCAAGATTGTCCAGTGGCGCTACAGTGCTTCGACGACTCATTTTGAAACGATGCTAGCAGCGCTTGGGCATGGCATGGGATACGATGCTGACCTGGAACTCGTCGATTTTTCCACGCGGACTTTGGGGCATAAAGACTATAGTTTGATCCGAGCTTCTACGGCATTTCGTCCCATTGATCACCGCGATCGCGAAAACTATCCGACCTATCAAAGTGTTTGGGTCGATCGCAGTACAATTCTAGGGATTTTACAATCTGCGGTGGTGGCGGTCAGAGGATGGCTTGCTGAGAACTTTCCAGATAAGCTGAGTTGTCAGAGTTACTATGAAGTTTGTCTTGCAGTTGCAGAGATTGACAACAACCTGGTTCAAGGCAAAAAAGTTCTCAACGGGTACAGAATTCAACAGGGGGACTATGCGGACGGTTTATCTGCGAAGGAATATCTCGAAACTGCTGTGATTGAAAAAATCAATCAGCTTAAGCAAGGTACGTTGAAACAGTATCCTAAACTCCGAGATTGTTATGAAGCAGATCTCGATCGCAAATACTGGATTGCTAAACTTGCCTATGCTCACTCTGCCATGATCGAAGGCAATATTATAATCGCATTGCGCTTGTTACAGGAGATGCAGGACTTTCTCAAAGCTTCGAGTCGTAAAAACCTGATCTTGCAAGTTGCCTATGAGATGGAACTAAACTTGCAGCAGTTTTATCAGGGTGATCCTGCGATCTTTTCCGACTCACCAAAATGGCGAGTGACTCTCCCTAATGCACTTCAAGAATTGAGCAACTATATTCAGAATTCTAAGCAAGATTGTGGCAGGTTTGATTCTGATGTCTATGTTTATGCTTGTGAAGTGTGGGGACGACTGGCACGGCTTAACTTTTGCTGTACTCATACTGAAGAGGATCTCAATGCAAGTGTGCATCAGTTTCTGATGGCGGCGTACTGTGCAGCTAAAACAGGACATCGACATCGAACCTCACACTGGATCAACAATGCGAGTCGAGCCTGTGTTCGTCTGGGAGAGGGCGATCGTGCAAAAGCATTTGCTGAATTAGCAGAACGGGTCATTCGCCGAGCGCTTGAACCGACTTATAGTCCAGAGTATCAGGATGCGATTCAAGCTGAGGTTAATATTGCTCGCGGCGAAAGGATGCTCCTGATTGAGAGAAACACAGCAGGAGCGCTCGATTATTTCTTACGATCGCTTAAAGGATCTATCTATATTGGTTTTACTCGCCTGATTGCGGATAATTTCTATAACATTGCTCGGGCTGCTGAGAATTTGGGTAACTATCGGATTCGCAAGTCTTTTGAGTCAGCGTTTGGCAAAGAGGATGCGAAAGCCAGCCAATCAGATTGGTTCATCCATGAATCGGATCAAAGCTGGAAGGAAAACAAAATTGCGGCTGAGGCGATTCAATTTATCAATCAGTTGAATAAAGACGACGATTGGAATTCTGTTGCGGCTCAATTTAAGCAGCAGTCCCAGAAAATTTGGCGCGGCTGGGCAAGTTCTAGCGCAGTTCAACAAAATACTCAGCACCCGATCGAGCGCGAAATTCAGGACAATCAGTATCTCAAGCGGATTCGGTAAAACAATCTGATTTTCAACGTTGGGCTAAAAAAGCGGATCATGGCTGAGTTGCCGTGAGGATTTGACCTGCCTAAAATCCCTGAGGCGCGATCGCAAAGCAAGATTTTTTGCGTGAGGGCTTGACACACAAAAAATATGTATTTAATATTCAATTATTAGGGTAATGTAGCTGAAGCAATCTCCAGTTCAAGCCGTCCAGAGACATTGCCCTGTCGGAGTGATTTCAGAACTTCGCCTCAATCGTAATTTCAGGAGGATTCTATGAAAACTCGACGGTCACCAAACTTAACCGCAAAATCTGTTTCACTGCATCAGCTTTGCTGGCGGATCATGATCTGGCGGCTTCAGAACAAACCCTTTCGCGATCGCAACCTTGTCTTGAAAAAACCGTTCTTACATCACTGCGGTCGCAATCATCTAAGAACTCCGCGTTCTAATCTGATTCATACTTTGGATGCTCAGTCGAACGAGGAAGAGGCTTCCGATTCAGATGGTGCAAGCAATTAAGGCTGATTGATTCAAAACACCTGCATAAATTAGCATCTTTCTCTGTATTTATGCAGGTGTTAATCCACAAATGAAAAGCTATATTTGTGGATGTGTTCAGTGTTTTTTATGTATAAAAGGCGTGAAAGGATATAGAATTCACTAAAGAATAGATGCGGCTTTTCTGTAACACTGCGATCGAATTCGCTCTGTCTACAAATTGCCTGTCATTCTGTTAGAACTCGCGCAGAAAAACCTTCGAGGGAACCATGATAGATAAAACTTCTCCAGTCCTAGATGCAGAACTCCCATTCAAGCCTTCTGTACCCAAGCCCGAACCGCCCGCTCGAAAACGGCTCAATCTCGATTTGTCCCAAGAAGCCTACGATTTGCTACAAGACCTTGCAAGAGACACAGGAAAGAACATGGCAGAAATTCTTAGAACCGGACTCGCGCTCTATGGGATTGCGAATGAGGAGAAAACAATCGGGCGCAGGCTAGGAGTGGTTGAAGGAGAGCGCGTGATCAAGGAGATTTTACTTCCCTAACAATCCAGTTTCGCCCTGTTTGAAACTCTAGGAGAACGATCGTGATCAGTCCTTTACTTAGCTTGCAATCGATCGCGCAGCGGTTTATCCAGTGTGAATTCTCCTAGAGTTTTAAGCAGTGAGGAAGCTATGCACGAACTCATCTCATCCGAAGACTTTCTGAAGCGGAAGAAAGTTGGTGAATCGTCATTCTACGTCTCAGAAATTGGACCTAGCCCACCCCTGCCCTTAGACAATTCCGAAGAGAGCGATCCAGCAATTAGAATTACTTTCGACGATCGACTCACAATAACACCTGACGAATTTCTGGCCCAACAAGGCGTTACACCTGAGATAGCAATTCGGGTGAGATTAGACGATGAGATGCAAGTCACTCAGAGTACTGCACAAACTCTGGTGCTTTACTTACTGGTACTGCCCATTGTAATCGTCCCTTTTTGGTTAATGATGCAGATGAGCTTGCTCATTTTCTATCTCAAACCTCATTTGGAAAAGATTCTGCTTGGATTCTTAGGACTATTAGGCTTGGAGATTCTAGGGATTTTATACATCCTGCGGCTCCAGCTAGTTCAAGCCCGTCTCTGTCTCCCGTATGACAGAACTCGGAAGCACTGACGGATCATCATCGATCGACAATAAAAATTGAACTAAGGCGGTTTGATCTTCTGGGGTAAAGCCTGCTTGCTGATCGACCCAGTAGTAATGTCCGCTGCCATCAGAATGAATCGATTGTAAATCTGCATTCGCTCGATTTGCCTGGACTGCAACCTCGCGAAGTGTACGATCGACTAGGACTCGTAAACTGGCTTCTGGATCTGGCTCGATATGCTGCATAGAAGTCCCAGAGAGTCCCATCTGACTTGGATCTGCAACATGATATGAGCCATCTGCTTCTTGGTTTAGTGCAGTTGCTGAAGCGGCGACTCCACCATCGTGAAGGTAAGGAGCCGTCACATACAAGCCTACTAAGCTCTGTACCTTGTACCCTCCCTTAGAATTGATCGCATATGCCAGATCTCGTACTTTTTGCGGTGTAATCTCTACTGGAACAGGAATCACAGGCGGATCGATCGGTAACGGAACAGGGGTGCTATTGGGATAGGTTTCGGGTCGAATAAAGGTTTGAGGAAATTTTGCTAGCGCAAGGGCACGCGAAGGTTGAGACTGGATTTCTTCTTCAGGAATCACATCATGATTGGTGAAGTATCGCCCACTATGACAGGTTGCACAGTTTGCTTTTTCAAATACTGCTGCCCCTCGTTTGAGAACAGATTCCTCTGCAACGGCTGGGTTTGGGGGTGGAGCTAAAGTATTTTGATAGACGGACATTCCATTTAGCTCTGTGCCAACTGGTAAGCCTGGTACACCTGCAATAAAGCCATCTAGCATGAAAATCGAACCTCTCGGATATCCTGGCATTCGCATGACTTTGTTAATTCCGGGTTCTCCTGGGGTCGGATCGCCTTTTTCAAAAAAATCAGTCGGCTTTGCACCATCTGGGAGCCGGAATCGTTTGTCCGCAGCATTTTGTAAGATCACTCCTAAATACGTTTCTTTATCCAATCCCAGCAGGTACTTTGCTGCATAAGTATCATTAGTTGGATCAGAATTTGCGGCGTGGACATTGTTATTGAGTGTACTTAGCCCATGAAACCAACCCACAGAAGCAAAGCCACTCCACCCATATGGATACGCCTCGAAAGTATAGGAAGATGGGTTTTGCGATGGATTGTTCACATTGTCAGGTGTGGAATCAAAGTTACCCGGTGCCCAGGATAAGAACTGAGCATCAACTGCATCTTCTAACGCTTTCGCATCGGGTAATCGCGCCTTCTGTCCAGCCGTATTGACGTAGGTTTTATTGCCGAGCGGCATGTCTGCGGGTTTGACTCCGGTGGCTCGAAACATTGCCGCAGAATTCGTGCCAAATGCTTGCAGTAAGCCTGAATCTAAGTCAGTATTGGGTGCGCCTTCTAAGATCCGTCCTGTTTGAGTATCGACGCTCGCATGACAGAGGGCACAGGTTAAGCCAACCCGAAGTTTTGCTCCGGATTTAACCGTTTGCATTCCTAAAGGAACGATCGCACCAGCGGGCACATCTAATCCAGTATTCACGAGGTCACCTGCTTTAAATTTATGCCCTGCGATCGTCACATCTTGATCGAGTTTGACCTGCAAATTCGTCGTGGGTTTTCCACCTAATGCTGCGATCGCTTTTCCCATTGTGACCAGGTTGAGCGGTCCATCGATCGCACCGAGGACATCTGTAAAGAAATACTCATTGCCAAAGGTTTGGCGGTAAAACGCATCTCGACCTAGCTGGATCAAATCATCCGTAATCTCGACTGCTCCATTCTCTGGGGCTAACTGTACTCGTCCTGATTCGGTCTGTAATAAGCGATCGGCTTGAGCTTTACTGACAGGAACACCCAATAGATCATAAGACCCTAATTCTTGTGGAGGAGGTTGAGTGATCGGAGTAAAAGTGTTCTCAAGCTTCGGCGCTCTCGTTGGGATTGCAAGCTCAAGCATGTAGCCCAAAATACCAACGACAAACAGGAGCAAGACGACAATTAAAGTAGAGCGCACAGGAATAGCAGTCTTCATATCACTCGCATTTCTGAGTTGGCTTGCAGTGGAATCCTAAACTTCTACTGCTGTACACTCGTCTACCTGTAGATGGAAGAATTAGCAGAACAATCCGACTGATAAAGTCGTCGATCTCTGACATTTGAGTCTAAAAATCATCTCTTCACTAGCAATTCCAGAATTTAGTCGTATACTGTATACGGTTGTGTTAAGTGTGCGTCCACTCTTTCTGCTCCCGATCTGGTCTAGGATTCTTTGCTAGATGAATCTTAGTTCTGTTTAAGAAACTATCCTTGCTTATTCAACTTGTAGAAGCGGAGTATTGAATTTTATGTTCAGCTACATTGTACGGCGGTTGTGTACGGTTGTGTTAACGGGGTTGCTCTGTATCAGTATTTCCTCATTTGGATTTATGCAGACGGCTCGTGCTGAATCGATCGCAGTGCTTTATCCACAAACTGCGATCGTGGCAGACATGCCTGTCGCTACTGAGGAACTGAGTGCTGTAGAAGACGAAACTGAAGCGGCTGAGGAAGCGGCAAAAGCTGAGAAGGTAGCCGCGAAGAAGGCTGAGAAAGAAGCAGCAAAAGCTGAGAAAGCAAAAGCAAAAGCTGAGAAAGAAGCAGCAAAAGCTGAAAAGAAAAAAGTAAAAGAAGCGGCGAAGGCTGAAGAAAAGAAGGCAAAAGTAGCAGCAAAAGCTGAAGAAAAGAAAGCAAAAGAAGCAGCAAAAGCAGCGAAAGTAGCAGAGAAGGCAACCCCAGAAGCATCGGCTGAAAAAGAGTAGGACTCTGATTCACTGACAAAACTCCTGAAAGCCTCTTCGCTTCATTGTCATTGTAAACGGCGGAATGACAACGAACCCCACTCAACTGGGCTGCACACTCTTCCTAAGTGTGCAGCCCAGTTGTCTCAATTAGCCCGCCGTTTGCGCGCGGGTGGGTGAATGCAGCAAACGAGATGAACCGAATCTGCAAGAAGTCTAATTTATGATCCTGAGATATGCGATCGCTTGAGAAACTGTGTACGACTAGCACGCGATTCTGACCTCATGTAGAGCTTCAAACAATAAGACATATAAATTTCAGAGAACATTTAACCGCTTTATTCTAAAAACAAATCTTGGAACAAGTTGAATCGACTGAAGTCATAGAGCAGAGTATTTTAATCCGTCCTGCTGATTGTGTTCAGACAGGCATTCTCTTCTCGATCGATTCAGGGTGTATGAGTTGAGGCGGTTTCGCTGATAGAATAACTTGCTGTATCTACCGAGGGAATAAAAATTATGCCAACATCGTAAAGTTACAACATGATTTTCGAGTCGAATTGCTGCCCGGATTGTAGGGGTATAGAGATCAAGCCCTGCAAAAAGTTATTTACTCAATCCAAAAATTTACTGAAAGACCAGAATGTTGCTCCAGAACGAGCGACAAACTTTTTAGCATTTTCAGCAAGAGAAAGCCTACACACTCTTCGACGAAACACACAGCAAGTGAAGCAGGTTTTTCTATTTACGAACTCTGCTAACTTTGCAAATCAGCCGATCGCAGCAGCACTGGTCAGTATCCGCAATCAAGCTGCCGCAGAATTGAGAGCGCAAGGGTTTCCAGTTTCAGAAGTTCCTGCAACGCTCACCTCACCTGAAGCGATCGCCTGGATCAATCGTCGCGCAAAACCGGGCGATGTTGCCTTGTCGATTCAAACCGATGCGTTCTTAAATCCCAATGCAAGAGGAGTAACTGCGTTCTACCGTGCAGGAGATGAGAATCGCCGACAACGGGCACAGCAACTGATTGATCAAATTTTAGTCAATGTTCCGACCTGGGTCGATCGCGGTACTAAACCGGATACAGAGACAGCTTTTGGCAGTCTTGCTTTTATTCGTCAAAGTCAGATCCCTGCCATTGTGCTGACAGTCGGTTTCACCACGAGTCCAGAAGATCGAGCGATTATTTTGAATCGTTCTCAAGCGATCGCGCAAGGAATTGCAAGCGGGTTAGGACTTTGGAATCAAAGAATTTCCCCAATTAACATTAGTTTGAACGGCAAAGCGGCAGATGAGCAAGGCATGATTGTCGAAGGGAATTCTTACATTCCGGTTGATTCATTGAGTCAGCTTGCACTCAATATCAAACGCCCTAAAACGGCTCGGTTAGTCATTCATCAAAACAAAACCTATATTCGAGCCACCGACTTGCAATCGGCAGGGATCTTTGTCGGTTGGAATTCGACCGATCGAACCGTGATTTTACGAACAATGCTGCCTTTAAACCCAAATCGAATTAGCAGCATTATGGGACGCGGCTATCTATCAAAAAATACTTTAGAAGCATTCCTTCAGCAGAACAATCCACGAGCGCTAGAAGTTTTTCCAGATATTGCGAAATTGTATCTAGAGGAATCTGCGATCGAAGATGTCAATTCTGATATTGCATTTACACAAGCATTGATAGAAACTGATTTTTTTCGCTTTGGCAAAGCAGTGCAACTGACTCAGAATAATTTTGCAACGTTACGAGAGGTGGGTAGCCCTTCAGAAACAGCAGCATTCCCGAATGCGAGAACGGGCGTGCGGGCGCACATTCAGCTTCTAAAGGCTTATGCAAGTTTAGAGCCATTGAGTCAAGCGATCGTCACGCCAAGATTTCGATTTATCGAACGCGGCATTGCACCCCAAATTGAGAAGTTGAGTCCTTATTACTCGTCTGATCCATTCTATGCAGAAGACATTCTCGCGGTGCTACGACAGCTTTATCAGTATCAGTTTGCAAGAACATTTTGACGTTTCCGAATTCTTAAAGCGTGGAAGTCGCAGTGGAAACGATCGAAAAATTGACAAAGCAACAATTGAATTAAGATGAAGGAAATGCGATCGCACAAACTTATGACACAAGCCAAGCAGCGATTCTTAAGTTTTGAAGAATACCTGTCATTCGACGATGGGACAGATTATTTGTACGAGTTATTCAACGGAGAATTAATCCAAGTGCCGCCAGAGTCAGGATTCAATGTCGGAATCGCAGCGTTTTTGTTTGCGGCGTTCTTGCCGATTGTTGGACATTTGCGAGTTAGACCCAGCAATCTAGAAATTGAAGTCAGAGGCGAGCCTCGCAATCGTTTTCCTGACCTGACCATTATTCGAGAAGAACACATCAAACTGCTGCAAAATCGAAATACGATTCGCTTAGCAATGGCTCCGCCCGTTCTGGTGATTGAGATTGTGAGTCCCGGCGAGATTCAGAGAGATCGAGACTACATTGCAAAGCGGGGTCAGTATGAGAATCGCGGAATTCCCGAATATTGGATCATTGATCCAGAGCAGCAAATGATTACGGTACTGGCACTCGACAATGCACAATACGTCGAAGTTGGACAATTTCGAGACAGCGATGCGATCGTTTCCCCAACTTTTCTAGAATTCACACTTACCGCAGCAGAGATTTTGGCTTCTGGAGGTTAGAATCAAACTTCAGCCCTAGATCAATCCCGTTATGCCTGTACTTGCGCTCAGATCCGTTAAAAAAGACTTCGGCATCAAAGAAATTGTTCGAGATGCTAATTTCACACTAGAACCAGGCGAAAAAGTCGGCTTGATCGGAACCAATGGATCAGGCAAATCGACCTTGCTAAAGATGGCAGCGGGATTAGAACCTGTTGATGGGGGTCAGCTTACGACCAGTTCTGGCAGTCGTATGATTTATTTGCCGCAGCAGCCTGATCTTGACCCGGAGCGCACCGTTTTAGAACAAGTGTTTGCAGATAGCGGCGAACAGATGACGCTGGTCAAAGAATATGAGTATCTATCTGACCAATTAGCTCATGGCAATCAAGATGCAGTCATGGCGCAATTGTCCCAAGTGACTCAAAAGATGGATGCGATTAATGCTTGGGAACTCGAAACAAAAGCGAAAATTGTGCTGTCTAAGCTTGGTATTCAAGATTTAGATGCCAAGATTGAAAAGCTTTCAGGCGGCTATCGTAAACGGGTTGCACTTGCCACCGCATTACTTGCAGAACCCGATGTTCTACTGATGGACGAGCCAACAAACCATTTAGATGCGTTGTCGATCGAGTGGTTACAAAGCTATCTCAGTCGATATCGAGGCGCATTGTTGCTCGTCACGCACGATCGCTATTTTCTCGATCAAGTCACGAATCGGATTATCGAACTCGATCGCGGCGATCTTTTTAGTTACGGTGGAAATTACTCCTACTATTTAGAGAAGAAAGCTGCACAAGAAACTTCTGAAGTAAGTTCGCAACGGAAACATCAAGGCGTATTGCGACGAGAATTAGAATGGCTAAAGCGAGGCGCAAAGGCGAGAAGTACAAAGCAGAAAGCTCGCATCGATCGCGTTCACGCAATGCAAGAAACTGAGTTTAAGCAAGCTCAGACGAAAGTACAGATTTCAACTGCTGGACGACGGATTGGCAAGAAAGTAGTCGAACTGGAGAAAGTTACGAAGGGATTTGGCGATCGCATCTTGATCAAAGATTTCACCTACAATTTCACGCCAGACGATCGAGTTGGAATCATTGGCGGCAATGGTGCAGGAAAATCGACGTTATTGAATCTAATTACTGGAAGACTCGAACCGGATTCGGGCACGATCGAGACCGGAAGTACGATTCATTTTGGTTACTTTGATCAACATTCTGATGATTTGCTAGCAAACGAAAATCAGCGTGTGATCGAATATCTTAAAGATGTTGCAGAGCTAGTAAAAACGGCTGACGGCGAGGTGATTACTGCTTCTCAAATGCTAGAACGGTTTCTATTCTCACCGAATCAACAGTATGCGCCGATTAATAAGCTTTCAGGTGGAGAAAGACGACGGTTATTCTTACTTCGGGTTCTGATGAGTGCGCCGAATGTGCTGATTTTAGACGAACCGACGAATGATTTAGATGTGCAGACCTTAGCTGTTCTAGAAGAATATTTAGAAGATTTCAATGGTTCTGTGATTGTCGTTTCGCACGATCGCTATTTTCTCGATCGCGCAGTTGATAAGATCTTCGCGATTGAGTCAGGTGGAGTCGTTCGAGAATATCCGGGCAACTATTCAGTTTACTTAGAATTCAAGAAAGACGAAGAACCTCAAGTTGAGAAGCCCCAAATCGAAAAGAAAGTTGAGCAAAAATCAACCGTTAGTAAACCTCGGAAACTCTCTTTCAAGGAGAAGCGAGAACTTGAAACACTAGAAGTCCAAGTCCCGCAACTCGAAGAAGAGAAATCGTCGATCGAGCAAAAACTCTACAATAATCCACCCGCTGGATTTAGCGAAGTTCAGAAACTCTCTGAGCGATTAGCTGAACTCGACGAGCAAATTGAAACCTCAACGATTCGCTGGATGGAACTCTCAGAGATCGAAGCTTGAGGTCATCGCCTAGTTGACTGACAAATCTTCTAGAGTCATCGCAGATTGATTCCTACAAATTCAGCAAAAAACCCTTGCGCTATGCCAGGGTTGAGAACTAAACCAAATTGTTCAACATTCAGAGGAGAATTAATTCTTGCTTGCGTTTAGCTTGCCGCAAAAGCAGTTAAGAGTGTGAAGGTTACGAGTAGAAACGCGATCGCGCCTTGAGAAGCATAGCTCTGCTGCTGCTCAGGAGAAGGAAATTCAGCATAGTAAATCGCAGGTTCTGAAGCGTAGTTGTTAAGGATGCCTTCTTCATTCTGAGTGGTATACATTGCAAGTTCCTCCAAAAGGGTTGTTTGTTGCCTTATGTAAATAAATGTAACTTTCTCTTTGCAAATAGTCAACAGAATTCGCGTTTTCTGGTATAGGAATTTACTCTGCTTGAGATAAGTTTTGCTTACCATTTCTGGGCGAATGCTGCAAATTCTGGCTCTAATCGATCATAGAGACGTTGATATTGCTCAAACAATCTGTGATATCTGTGCGATCTCTCTAAATCTGGCACATGTCGATCGCGAATCCGAATCATCGATTTCACTGCTTCAAGCTGTTGAATTTCGCCAACGGCATACATTGCCAGCACAGCCGCACCGAATCCACTCGCTTCATATACTTCTGGAGCCAGTACTTCCATGCCAAATAAATCTGACATCATCTGTCGCCAAGGATACGATCGCGCCATCCCGCCCGATACCAAAATCATTTGACTTGGTTCTGCTAGGTCACTAAGGACTGTTGTAATACTGTAAGCTGCGAATAAGATCCCTTCTAAAACGGCTCGAATAAAGTGCGATCGCTGATGTTGCAAAGACATGCCAAAAAACACTCCTCTTGCATCCGCATTCCAGTAGGGCGCACGCTCACCTGAGAGAAAAGGTAAAAATAGCAATCCTTCTGCTCCTACTGAAATAGATTCAGCCAGTTGAATGAGAGAGTCATAAGAGTCAGATTGTCCAAAGCGGTCACGGAACCATCTGAGGACAATCCCACCATTATTAGAAGCGCCCCCAATCACCCAATGTCGATCGCTTAAGGGATAGCAAAACGTCCGTCCTTGCTCGTCTATCATCGGCTGATTGACGAATTTTCGCACCGCGCTACTGGTTCCGATCGTAACGGCTAACTGTTCAGATGAGAGTGCCCCGACTCCCAGATTTGCCAGGACACCATCGCTTGAACCAACAATGACTGGAACATTAGCATCTAAGCCCATTTGCTCAGCATAATGAGGATTCATCCCCTGCAAGATGTGGGTTGTGGGAACTAAGGAACTCAGTTGATCCATCCGAACTTGCGAGAGTTGCAGCGCGTCTTGATCCCAATCTAGTGTTTTGAGATTCAGTAACCCGGTTGCAGCCGCGATCGAGCAATCAACCACATACTGCTCAAACAATTGAAACAGGACGTATTCCTTGATTGAGATGAACTTTGCTGCTTTTTGAAAGACTTCTGAGCCTTGCATCCAGATTAACTTCGTTAGAGGCAACATGGGATGTAATGGAACACCGATGTTTTGATAAATCTGCGGATGAGACTGTTTCAAGGCTTCTGCTTCAGCCATGCTGCGACTATCTGCCCAGGTAATGCTCTGAGTCAAGGGATGATGGTCTGAACCGATCGCAATTAAACTGTGCATCGCTGAGCCAAAGCCAACAGCAGCGATATCTTTACTTGCTAAATTTGCTTGCTGCATGACTTCTCGAACACAATCTAGTACGGCTGAGAAAATGATGTTGGGATCTTGTTCGGCATACCGGGGTTGAGAAGACAGTAAAGGATATTCTCGACTGGTTAAGCCTTTCATTTCGCCTGTTGAAGAAATGACGATCGCTTTTGTACTTGTTGTACCAATATCAATCCCAATAAAGTAGTTCATAATACTCGGACTTCAACCTCAGCATTTGATTCAAAGTTTGACAGATTCAGACTTATAGCGCTTGAGTACAGACTTAATTTGATCCCGACCTTCTCAAGTGAGCATCCTCTACAATTTTGATGGATCACCCACAGGAGAACCTCTTTCAATGGCAACAATCTTGTTCTATGAAAAACTAGGCTGCATTAACAATACGCGCCAAAAAGCATTGTTAACCGCAGCAGGACATGAGGTGATTGCTCGCAATTTACTGAGTGAAAATTGGACAGCTACGCGATTACAGAATTTTTTTGGCGATCGTCCCGTTGCAGAATGGTGCAACCGTTCCGCTCCGCAAATCAAGTCAGGAGAGATTGTGCCTGAGCAATTGGATCGCCAAACTGCCTTGCAGCTTATGATTGAGACTCCTTTACTAATTCGTCGTCCCTTGATGCAAGTAGACGATCGCTGTGAAGTAGGGTTTGAAACGGAGCAAATTGAAGCTTGGCTCGGTTTAACGCCGATTCACGATCGTGCTTCTGCGGCAGTTCAATCCTTGAAGCAACAAGATTTACAGACCTGTCCGCAGACTCTCAATATCAGGAGAGGTTGATTTTTATTAAATTCCTCTAAAATCCAGTATATCTATCGATTTACCGGAGTATGATAGAAGTCTGGCGGGTGATGTGCAAAGCAGTCATACGACTGAATTTAAAGAAATTTCTCCTCATAAACTATACCGGAGCAAAGCAATGCGAATTGCAGAGGACGTTACAGAATTAATTGGAAAAACGCCGCTCGTTCGTCTGAATCGGATTCCGCAAGCAGAAGGCTGTGTCGCTCAGATCGTCGCCAAACTTGAAGGGATGAATCCAGCCGCTTCAGTCAAAGATCGGATTGGGGCGAGCATGATCCAAGTAGCAGAGGATGCTGGGCTGATCGAGCCAGGTCGCACGATTCTCGTTGAGCCAACCTCCGGCAATACTGGGATTGCTTTAGCCATGATCGCGGCTGCCAAAGGGTATCGATTGATCTTGACCATGCCTGAAACCATGAGTTTAGAGCGTCGATCGATGCTGAAAGGCTATGGCGCGCAGCTAGAACTAACACCCGGTGCTGAAGGAATGAAGGGCGCAATTCGGCGAGCAGAAGAAATCGTGAACACACTGCCGGATGCTTACATGCTGCAACAGTTTCGCAATCCTGCGAATCCCAAAGTCCATCGCGAAACAACGGCTGAAGAACTGTGGTCCGACACCGACGGGCAAATTGACATCTTGATCGCTGGAGTCGGCACAGGCGGCACGATTACAGGCATTTCAGAGGTGCTAAAGCAACGTAAGCCCAGTTTTCAAGCGATCGCGGTTGAGCCTGTTGAAAGTCATGTACTTTCTGGAGGGCAGCCTGGACCTCATAAGATTCAGGGAATTGGAGCAGGATTTGTGCCAGAGGTGCTGCGGCAGGATTTGATTGATCAAGTTGTGCAGATTAGTAGCGAAGACGCGATCGCGTATAGTCGTCGGTTAGCTCGTGAAGAAGGATTGCTTTCTGGTATTTCATCTGGGGCGGCATTGGCTGCGGCGATTCAAGTTGCAAAGCGTCCTGAGAATGCTGGAAAGCTCATTGTCTTTATCCAACCGAGCTTTGGTGAGCGCTATCTTAGCACTGTTCTATTTAAGGATCTGCCAGAAGTTGAAGTTGCTTCTCTCAATGGGGCAAATCGTTCTCTCTCGACAGTTGGATAGGACTTGATTTCTCTATGATGAGGGAGGTAGAGTTGCGTCTCTATCTCCCGATTCGCGTGCAATCTATTGGAGAAGTTCACCTGTGCTGAATTGCGATCGACTGAAATCGACAGCGATATTCCGATTGTTAAAGGTTTATAGCATTTTGATGATCGAATCGCTGTTAGCGGTGCTGATTGGCTTCGGATTGGTCATGCTTGGCTTAACAGGGGTCGCCTGGATGCTGGGAGGAATTGCCGCAGGTGCGATCGTCATTTCAAGTTATCGCACGGTGAGCCATGAACCAATTCAGCCCAATCGCAATGCTCGAAAAGCAGGGCAATTATTGATTGGATTAACGATCGGGTTATCACTCCAACATCGTAATCTCAGCGCATTGTCTTCTCATCTGTTCGTTTTTTTAGGATTGCCTGTATTTCTGATGCTTGCAGGTGCATTGATTGGCGTAGTGTACTCACGAGTTGAGAAAACGGATCTACTGACTGGACTCCTCGCAACGACTCCTGGCAATATTGGAGTCATGGCGAGTATTGCAGCAGAATACACTGAGAATACGGCTTTGGTTTCGCTGGTACAGTTAATGCGATTTACAACGGTTGTCGCTGGAATGCCACTGCTGGCAAATGTTGCGTTTACTCGGTCTAACAGTGAGGAGGTTGCTGCCATTATTCAAAGCATTATCAAAATCTCTTGGACTGATCTGCAAACTTCGTTGGGATTCATTGGAATTACGCTCATTGCAGTTTACTTTGGAACGAAGTTGAGAATTCCGATCGCGGCTTTTCTCTGTGCGATCGCGGTGGGTTTAATTTTCGATTTACTACCGCTCGTGTTTCCAATTTTGACTCAGTTCGATTTTCAACTGCCCATTTTCTTTAATCTAATCGGTCAAATTCTACTAGGAATTACGATTGGCGAATATTGGGGGATTAATCCGAGATTGAAAATTTTATCTGTGGTGCGATCGATTGTTCCGGTTGGGTTGATGTCGATCACGGCTTTTCTGGCGGCGTTAATCATTCGGGCTTTGACTCAATGGGATTGGCTCACCTGCTTGCTCGTTGCGTCTCCGGGCGGTTCACCTGAGATGATTTGGATTGCGCTAACTTTGCAACAGGACACTGAGATTGTCACCGCAGGGCATTTAGTTCGTTTACTGACGATTAATCTATCTTTGCCGCTACTCTTAGCGCTCGTTCCCATGCTCAAACCTGAAATTCATGAGAGTGCGACTCCAGTCTCAGTCGATCGCTAATCCCTTACCAGATTTGACGATTTTCAGGGTGCAGTCCTTTGGCTTTCAGAATTGGCTCAAAGATACAGAAGAGAAAGAACACAAGTGCAATTTCCCAACTGCATTGGCATTGCTTCTACTGGGCATTGAATCGAGGTCGAACCTAGAGGGGAGTGACAAAAATCAGATCAGATGGTTGACTAGTGGTGCTGGCATTTCAACAGAGTCGCTATGTCGCCTTCAAATTCTGTCACTCCCCCGATCGCTGCAAAACATCCCCATGTGCATCAACTGCATGGAGATGAACGCATTGACGATTATTTTTGGTTGCGCGATCGCGAAAACCCTGAAGTCATCGCCTATCTCGAAGCTGAGAATGCTTACACCCAGACAATGATGCAGCATACTGAGTCGCTGCAAGCCCAGCTTTATGACGAAATGCTGGCTCGAATCCAAGAAGATGATCTATCTGTACCCTATCGTCAGGGTGAATTTTACTACTACACCCGCACTGAATCTGGGAAAGCTTACCCGATTCACTGCCGTAAATATCAGAATCTTGATGCACCCGAAGAAGTACTCCTGGATCAGAACCAGCTTGCTGAAGGAACAGAATACTTTAGCTTAGGCGTGCTTGAAGTCAGTCCAAATCATCAATTGTTAGCCTATTCGACCGATACAACAGGCGCAGAACGCTACACCCTATTTTTTCTAGATTTAGCCACTCATCAACTGTATCCCGAGTCCATTCTTGATACCGCTTCTTTTACTTGGGGCAATGATAATCAAACGGTTTTCTATGCTCAAATTGATGCTGTAAATCGCCCGTACAAGCTATTTCGACATCAGTTAGGTCAGAGCGCAGAGTCGGATCAACTGCTGTTTCATGAAGCAGATGATTCTTATTTCCTCGGTATTGATAAAACTCGGAGTGAAGCGTATTTGCTTCTGAGTTTAGGTAGTAACATTACCTCGGAAGTTTACTATCTCGATGCGAATGACCCAAATGGTGAGTTTCGCCTGATTCGCCCTCGCGAGACTGGAATTGAGTACGAGATTGAGCATCATACGGATAGCTTTTATATTCTGACCAATGACAACGCGCTGAATTTCAAACTGATGCAAGCTCCGGTGAGTGATCCGAGTGTTGAACATTGGAAAACTGTGATTGAACATGATGAAAATGTATTTTTAATGGGTATCAGCGCGTTTGAAGATCATTTAGTGATTTACGATCGCGAATCTGGACTACCGAATATTCGTGTGCGCAAACTTTCCACTCAGGAAGAACATCGCATCTCGTTTCCCGAACCTACCTACGAAATTTCAGAATCAATCAATCCAGAATTCAATACGCAGATCCTTCGGTTTGGCTACACTTCGTTAGTTACGCCCTCTTCAATTTTTGACTACAATCTCGACACGCAGATCCGCGAACTGAAGAAAGAAACTCCTGTTTTAGGCGGCTACGATCGCACTCAGTACAAGAGTGAACGACTCGAA
>JALOOO010000196.1 GCA_025454375.1 Leptolyngbya sp. Prado105
GAGATAGGGAACATACCAGATTGAGTAAAAGGAATCGCTATGAGTTGGGTATTAGTCGTTGACGATAGCGCCGTTGTGCGAGAACTCATTTCGACCGAACTGCGGCATCGAGGATTTGACGTGGCGGTTGCCAATGATGGTGTTGATGCAATTTCAGTCATCCAGAAACATCCCCCTGATCTTGTTATTACAGATGTCGTCATGCCGCGAATGAATGGCTACGAACTCTGCCGCTGGATCAAAAGCGATCCGCGCAGCCAGGATATTCCCGTCATGATGTGTTCGATTAAGGGCGAAGACTTCGATCGCTACTGGGGCATGAAACAAGGCGCAGATGCCTACATGATCAAGCCCTGTCCTCCGGCTGAAATGCTAAGTGCCGTCAATTATTTACTATCTCGATCAACAGCTTCAAGATGATCCGCTTCGGGACAAGTCAGTTAACTTTCTGCGGACAGTGGATCAAGATTACAGATCCTTTCATTTTTCTTGAGAAATCCCCCTAAGCTTCGTATCGACGTTAGGTTTAGATAATCTTTTAAATCTTGCTGATGTTTGGAGCATTATGAATAACATGCACCGTTACCGAATGGTCTGTACGCTTTCTTTTGGCGATATCTACGGTCAGATTATTGTTTGGTTGGTCGTGATTTTTCTCAGTTTGGCATCCGCGATGGCAATGATGGGCGCAAGTCGTCCGATTTACGCCCTTGCAACGGTCGGCTTAATCCTCGTCCTATCGCTTCCCTTCCTGCTATTTGCCTTCGTGACTACACTACTGAATCACATTGAACTCAAGGAAGTAGACCCCGCAGCAGAAGCTCGATCGACTTCGAGTCCAGTAGCAACTCAGCGTCCGGCTCAAGCATAGATGAAGATGGGGAGAGCTTAAATCTAACGGATCTCCCCATCTCCCGTGATTTTTCCGCCGCCATTTCCCAACTTTGCGCTATCGTTGAATCTGCTATTCTCAGTAGCAAAATTCAACAAAATGTGAAGAAATGTGAGGTAATCCTGTGACCGAGACTCGCAAAAATCGTTGGCTGCTGAACCTTGTTCTTATTGTGGCAACGCTCGGCTTATTAGGAGTGACGATGCTGCCGTTGGTTACCTCTGCGATCGGCAGTAACTCCCAGGCAAATAAACCCAATCCCAACCCGTCCCAAGCGGCGACCCCTCAAAAATCAGATATCGAAGCGCAAGCGAGAGGCTATGAAGAAGTCTTGAAGCGCGAACCCGAAAACTCGACTGCTTTACGTGGATTGGTCGAGGCGCGGCTTAAACTCAATGATATTAAAGGAGTTGTAGATCCGCTAGAAAAACTGGCGAAACTCAATCCCAATATGACGGAATACGGCGTTCTTCTCGCGCAGGCAAAACAGCAGTTGAATGATCCAGAAGGTGCGGCACAAGCTTATCGCACAATTCTTCAGGCAAAACAAGGAGATTTAAATGCTTTAGCTGGGCTGTCCGATCTTTTGATCAAGCAGCAACGCCCTGAAGCCGCGATCGGACTTTTACAAGACACCCTCAAACAAGCGCCTACGGCAAACAAAACGCAGCCGAACAGTGTCGATACAACCGCCGTACAAGTTCTACTGGGCAAGGTTTTTGCGTCTCAAAAACGATTTGACGAAGCGTTAAATACCTTTGACGAAGCGACCAAAACCAACGCAAACGATTTTCAACCAGTTCTCTACAAAGCGCTCGTTCTCAAAGAGCAAGGCAAAACCGACGAGGCGAAACCGCTCTTTGATAAAGCCGCTTCTCTTGCACCCGCGCAATTTAAAGATCAAATCACTCGGTTAAGCACAACTCAACCTTCAGCCTCTGAGGCAGGCAAAACGAGTCCAGTGACTTCACCTACCAATTCTGCGCCTGCCAATTCCGCACCGACTGCTCCAAAATCTGATGCAGTTCCCGCAAGTCCCGCCCCAAAAAATTAGAACCTAGGGCATATTTCTAAAAAAATCCAGGATTGTGGGAAAAACTTTCACCCCTTCCTGGATTTTTTCATGCCTTAAAATTGTATCCTAGATCACGAAAAGCTTCTCCCTGTCTAGATTTCAGCGAATCTTTCTACTCAGCAATTTGCCGGGATCTTCTAAGCGATCTGCCTGAGACTATCTGAGAGAAAACGCAAATTCTCTACTCGCAAAATGTGGAATTGATGACAAATTGCAGCATTTCATCCTACTTTCAGTAGATGTTCTGATGTAATTAGAATATTTAATCTATCCTCCGCTCAGATTACTGATTAAAAAAATGTATATCCGCACAAATCCATACTTTTTCTGCTTTCGTGCGCAAGTTTCTTCGCTGTGATATTTCGATTCATGCCAAAAGTCGTCCTTGTCCACCCCCAAATCCCCCCCAATACGGGCAACATTGCCCGTACCTGTGCTGCTACGGAGACTGAGCTACATCTTGTTGCCCCGCTTGGATTTGAGATTAGCGATCGCTACCTCAAACGCGCAGGTCTAGACTACTGGGAATTTGTCAAACTCACGGTTCACGACTCGATCGTAGACTTCCAAACCTACTCCCACGCTCAAGGCGGACGCTGGATCGGCTTCAGCGCCAAAGCGACTCAGAATTTTACTCAAATTCAATATCAAGAGAATGACTGGCTACTGTTTGGTTGTGAGACAGCAGGACTGCCCGATGATGTGATGCAGAGTTGTCCGATTCTTGCCTATATTCCCATCACTCAACCAAGGGTTCGCGGCTTCAATCTCTCTGTCAGTGCCGCTCTTGGTCTATTTGAGGCACGCCGTCAACTTGGCTACTTGGGCTAATTGATTGCCTACATATATATAGAGGTGGAGGGACAGCGCTGCATCATGACACTCTAATCCAACCGCCGTGATGCTTATGCCCCTCCTACCCCAATCGAGCAAGGAAATACAGAGTTCTGAAATGTAATTAGTTATTTGGATCACGAATTGAAGTTTTTTAGATAAGAAATCCATATCTTAAATCTGATTCTTCGCGCCCGTAATCTTGCGGAATTTTTATCCAGGTTATTGTCCCAAATCCCTGCTAATTTGATACTTCAAGCCCTTAACTGCAATAGGTTTCAACAATTCAAAGCATCGAGAAAAGAAATGGATCATCAAACTCACCTGCATAATTTCACGGTTGAGCGATGATATTCTTTACATTAACTTCTTGTCATCAAATACAAACAAGCAATGTCTTGACTAAAATCTCGAATTTGTTCTAAAACATCTCAGTCGGAATTATTCCGTTTGGGGCTACCCAACCAGTTAACCTGTTCTGTCTCACTCACCGAATGAACCTGCTGAACTTCCCGCTTTCTTGTCTCTCCTGTGAAGAATTTTTCAAATTCTTTGCAGCCTTGTGGCATCAGGGATTCAGCCAGTTTTTTCGATTCCATCGAGTTGACAGTCGCTTGGGAGATCTGTTATCGATTCTTTCGGATACACAAACATGCACCAAGCATTCCGGACTTTCCCAATTTGGGAAAGAAAGGTTCCCTGATTTGAGTCGCAATTCCGGAAAGGTTCTGACTGATTTGAATAACCCGAGTCGAGTGACTGGCAAAAGGTTTCGCACTCGATGACAGTTAAATGCCGCACACTTTAGGAGGTCGTTTTTTTGAAACGAGCAGTTCCGCAAGACGCAAACTCAGTTCTGTTTAACGCAATCGACCCCGAAAGCGTTGACGAACAACCCCGGCAGTTGCCCCAAGAGACATCCCGAACCGTTCGGACCTCTGCTGCCATGTTTGGACTCGCTTTCTCAGTTGGTGCTTATGGACTCGCTGCGCCTCAGCAGGCTCAAGCGTCTGTTCCAACCGACTCGACAGCGTCTGACCTAACCCCTGGCACGCCTGCAATCGCAGAGGCACCTACTGCAACTGCACCCACCGCAGCAGCTTCCACGACAACCCATACCGTCCAAGAGGGTCAAACGCTCTGGAAGATTGCCGAACTCTACGGCATTGATGCTGCAAAGCTGGCAAATTTGAATGGTTTGCAAGCTAGCGCAGTACTCTCTGTAGGACAAGTTTTACAGGTACCGACGAGCGATCGCGTGGCGGCTGTCATCAACAGCCCTTCGATCAAGGCTCTGCCTGATCTCAAATCTGTTCCAGTGATCCCCCCTCAACCGCAAGTCAGTAACACCTCAGAACGGGTTACTTCGGTTGTTGCAAAACGTAAGCAAACGGCGCTGGATGGACTGAAGCAGAACCGCGATCGCTTAAAGCAAAGTCTGGCGGAGTTGAAGTCTGAGGAGACGGCGAAATCTCAAACCGTTGCGATGATGCCTCAGGCAGAGTCCCAGCAGCTTATGACCTATCGAGTAAATCCGGGTGAAACGCTTTCCTCGATCGCTCAAGCGCATGGAATCACGACTCGTGAGCTTGCGACGCTTAACCGTTTAAGCAATCCAAATCTGGTACAGGCAAATCAATTTATCCAGGTTCCCCAAAAATCAACTCAGTCTCCGATCGCGCAAGCATTACCTGAGCAGCCTTCACAGGCTCCTGTAGCGGCTAATGTCGAGGTGCCGACTGTCCCTAGCCTTGCATCGACTCAAAGCCCCACCGTGCCCCTGGCAATTGGAGGGGATGCGCGACAGTTTGCGTTTCGTCCCTCTCGAAATCGTGCGCCTGAGGTTCAACAGGTTGATGTTCGTCGTTCCGACGATCAGTATGTAAATACCTTGATGGGTGAAATTAACCGACTGAGAGCGCGCTACCAATCTTCTCGCTCCGCGAATCGCGAGGTTCCTAAAGCGACTGAAACGCCTGTTTCTTCACGTCGCAATCCCCAGTTCAATCCCAATCGCACGGTTTCTTCTCTTCGGACTGAGAGTCGCAGTGCGAGCAATGCAGGTCAAACTCGTTTAGAGCGGATGTTAGCAGATGCTCCAAAGCAACAACGTCAAGTTGTCGCAGCTGCCCCAGCTGGTTCTGAGTCATATGCGCCGATTCTGCGTTCTCCTGTAGGCAAGACAGTTTCTCCAAACCTACCTCCTCTGGGTCGTTCTGATGCTTACATGCCAGGAGATCGCTTTAAGGGCTACATTTGGCCTGCAAAGGGTGTGTTGTCTTCTCCCTACGGCTGGCGTTGGGGGCGGATGCACAAGGGGATTGATATCGCGGCTCCCGTTGGAACTCCAATTATGGCGGCGGCTCCTGGTAAGGTTGTGACCGCAGGTTGGAATGACGGGGGATATGGAAATCTTGTAGAAGTTGAACACGCAGATGGTAGCGTGACGCTCTACGCTCACAACAACCGAATTTTGGTTCGAGTGGGTCAGCAAGTCCGTCAAGGACAGCAAATTGCTGAGATGGGAAGTACTGGCTTCAGTACAGGACCTCACTCTCACTTTGAGGTTCATCTGCCAGGTCGAGGTGCTGTGAATCCGATCGCGCTTTTACCTCAGTCTCGTAGCTAGATCGTTAAGGGGAGGCGATGTCTCCCCTTCTTGCTTCTCTCAGAATTAGGGTTTTATTCACTTCCCTAGTTGTGATATGATTTCGATAAGTTAAGGCTCAGTAGCTCAGTGGTTAGAGCAGGGGACTCATAAGCCCAAGGTCGCAAGTTCAAATCTCGCCTGAGCCATTAAGGAAAAGCAAGCGGTGTAAGGGTTTCTAGCCTTCACCGCTTCTTTGTTGGATGGGCAAAAATAGTCCAAAATGGGCAAAAAAGACCGGGAATTTAGTTCAGATTTAGTTCAGCCGTGAAATCCTTACACTGTGGGAGTTTTTCTGAAGCCTCTCTTCTATAAAACTTGGATAGCCTGATGGGCTGGTCGGTTGAAGCAAATCTGCTTAAAGACGTTATTCCTTTTTCAAAGATACACCTGAGCTAAATTTGAACTAAGGTGCTGAGGAGATTAGCGATCAATTTAAAGACGTTATTCCTTTTTCAAAGATACACCTGAGCTAAATTTGAACTAAGGTGCTGAGGAGATTAGCGATCAATGTCTCTCCCAATGTGATCAAGTTTTGCCTGATTAGATTTTTGATCAAGCCTTCATTTGAATTCTGGTACGGTCGAGGGTAAGCCAACCCGCATAAAGAATCGGGCGAAAGTTTGCGAGAAATGCTCCAAAAATGGCGATTTGAGCCGCCAGCGTTCTCTAAGTACAGTGGCATGGCTCGTTAGGTACTCAAAAGGAAGGCTATAAATCTCTCTAAAGTCAACGACTAAGGCATCTCGGCTATTTGCGGGATCAATGGGAGATGCGAGGAGATGTAACCCTTCAACTCGCCCCTTACGTACCTCATTCCACCTTCCTTTTCGGGCGAAGTCTGGGTTCACGGCTTCAAATTCCTGAAGACTGTAGATAGGGCAGAGAGAAACTAGACGGGCTTTCTTATTTTCGAGGTCGCAGCTTTGAGTGAGAATGATTAAGTCCCGCTCTTGGACTTCTACATCAAAAACTCTATCTCCTTCTGACTGAGAAAAATCAGGTGAGTCAAAAAGAGAAATTGGAACTAGACAGTTGGATAAGTAATCTCCCTGCCGCAAGTTTGACTCGTTCACTTGCATCCAGAACGGTTCAATTATCATTCGTCGTCTAATGAGTATGACTGAGGTTTCATGCGTCCATTAAATCGGTAGCGAACTTTTACAGTAAAGGTTCGCTTAGGAGGTACGGGATTGTACTGGATTTCCTGATCCTCTGCCAAGTTATCTAGTTCTTTTTCAGAGGTTGTCAGAGTTTGCCAAATCTCTTCTGTAACCTCTGCTAATTTCTGCCGTTCCTGACTCTGAAGTTGTGGAACAATTGACAGTTCTCGAACAAGAATAGGAAGTCTAATTTCATTTACGGTCGGTGGTGGTAAATAAATAGTCGTCATTGGCTTATTAACTCCCTTGTTTCGTCGGTAATGCAGGCTTCAAAAACCTTATCGACTTTGGTATGTAGCTTTTCTAAATAATCCCAAAATGAATTGTCTCTAAGCGAACTATAGTCTTGGAAAACGTCAATATCCAATAATACAGAAAGGACTTCAGGGGTAGACGAGGGAATCATGGCTTGATTAATGACAACCATCGCACCAATGTCTTCCTGTGGAATCTGAAGCTGCATGAAATAGCCGCTCAAACCTTCTGGTAAATCTGCTGATACCTCTGGAAAGGTACGGAGAAAGTCTTTGAGGTCAGAAATTGGAAGCGGGATATCAAGGCGATTAATATAACGAACTGCAAGGCGATTAATTGCAGTGGGTTGCACTGCATCTTGGTAGATACTCCACAACCGTTTTGCTTCGTCTCGGAAGATTTCCCAACGATCGTAGGGAGCAAGCCGACTAAATGTGAATCCATCTAAGCAGGCGCTAAAAGCTTGTTTACGATCGCTAGTGGAATAGACATAACCAACTTGGGTTTGATTTGCAGTTGCACCAACACTTGCGCCTGCGGTAACTTGGCTTTGAACAAATAGTTGAGCCTCTTGGTTTGGATACTCAGCATTGATGAGAGAAAAGAGATGATTAAGTTCCGCAAGGGTGGCTTCGCTAGGGAGGCTTACCCGTAGGTCAATCAATGCCTCGGTGATAGGGGCTTTTGAGTAATATCTCCTCTCCTGCATAATTCATCCATGTCTGCTTACTTCATATCCTATCTCTGGAAGGGAGGATTAACAAAATTGAAATACGAGACTCATGAGACTTAATGTAGATTGCGGTAGGGTGTGAGATACGACTAAGCTTCGTGAGCGATCGCACATTCGCTCAACACTCATAAACCAGCATAATAACGTCTTTCAAGTCATCTCACTCCATCTGAATCCAACCCTGATCTTATTTAGCTTTTAGCATTGCTCCAGATATCATTTGTCTAGCTAATTCAAATTCTATATTTAGTCACTTTAGTATTAGAAAAATCGATCTCATTCGCAATCCTATCTATCTATAAAAATTAGAGTTATTAGTATAATTATTGAAAGCAAGATTCATTGAAGCCCACGTTCTCTTTTTCAGCTAGGTTGCATCTATCATCGCTACTAATTTCACCACTAATCAGAATCAGCAATTCAATTCATAGCGAGGATGCACGATGTCACAATTAGATGCTGTTAACCAACGTCTGAAAGCCGCAAAGTTAGGAGTCCGAATTGCACAACGCGGCGATCGCTTATCCCTAAGAGCTACATTTCCTCCTCGTCCAGACAGCGGCAAGGTGAAGCCCTATCAGCAGTATCTTGCGCTTGGAGTTTATGCGAATCCTGCTGGCTTCAAACACGCTGAAACAGAAGCTCATCGCATTGCAATCCTACTCAACATCCGTAAATTTGATTGGGCTGATTTTATAAGCGAAGAAATTGAGCAAGCACCCGCAATCTCTATCCAGGAATGGATAGAAAAACTCGAAAAAGAGTACTTTTCTCAACGTGCTCGGAATCGCAAATCTCTCGAAACCTGGGATAAAGAATATTTCCGAATTCTCAAGCGACTACCAGATCAACCTCTCACGATCGAACTGCTCACCGATCTGATTTACAGTACCCCAGCAGATACCCGTGTTCGGCGACGAACTTGCTATGCTGCCAGAGCTTTAGCTGACATTGCAGGATTGCAACTCGATATTTCCCGGTTAATTGGCAACTACTCGCCTCAGAAAGTCGCGCCTCGCGATATTCCCAGTGATGAACTTATCTCAGCTTGGCGGGACAAGATTCCGCATCCAGCGTGGCAGTGGGCATATGGCATGATGGCGACCTATGGACTTCGCAATCATGAAATTTTCTATCTGAATTTAGATGCCCTCCAGAAAGCTCCTGGAATCATTCGTGTCACTGATGAGGCAAAGACTGAAGAACATCGTGTGTGGCCATGCTATCCCGAATGGTGGGAGCGTTGGAAACTTTGGGAAGTAAAAATTCCTGAAGTTACTGGTAGAACAAATTCTGAGCTAGGACATCGCATGACCGTGCAGTTCAAACGGTATGAAGTACCTTTCAATCCGTATGACCTCCGCCATGCTTGGGCAGTCCGCACACTCTATTTTGGGTGGGACATCTCGTTAGCAGCGGCTCAGATGGGGCATTCCGTTGCAGTACACAATACCGTCTACCATCGTTGGATTACAGAACAGCATCATCAACGGGCATTTGACCTTTTGATGAATCGTCCAGATCGTCCCCAACCGCCTGCTTAACGACCCTTCCGTCGTTCAGGCTTCTCTTTCAAACGTTTGTGACACTGTTCAATATGAAATTGCCATCTCGGTTTGTGAGCATTGGGTTTGCGTTTATCGCGAACCTCAATGCCCATCCGAAAGAGTCCAGAGTGAACAGCTTGTCGCAATTGTCGCGGATCATCATAGCCAAGCAGCATTGAGGCTTCAGCCGTATCAAACCATTCTTGACGGTTTTTCAGAACATTTCTCTGAGAATTAGCACCTAACTGTTCCGCGACACCCAGTAATGCATCGGCTAACCATCGTTTTAACTGGCTTTCTGGAATCAGTTTTTCAGGCTCGTCTCCCATAACTAATACCAATTTAATTTGAAGCTGCATAAAACAGTGCTTCTAGAATGAAATTGTATGATGCAATGGACATCACTTGCTCTAACGTGACCTCATCCATCAGT
>JALOOO010000028.1 GCA_025454375.1 Leptolyngbya sp. Prado105
TCAATCTGTTACCTCTAAAAATGTTTTCACAAACTTACTATCTAATTCGATCGAGAACAGACGGCAGCTATCTCGCCGCCTATCCAAAACTCGCTGAAGACGAAGCTCGATCGCCTGCAAACGGGTTTGTTCTGCTGTTTCCAGAACAATATGACGCTCTAGGATATCTCAACAAGTTTGCAGGTGAGAGAAGCAATCAATTTACAACCGAATCGATCAACGGATCGCAAATGACAAGCCTGCTCGATCGCTGGGGCTACAAAGGATTCGGCATTGTCAAAGATCCTCTGATTCCCACGATCGAATTTCTATCCAAATCGTAACCTCATCCATCCTGAGATAGGCATTACTAAAAGGAAAACTTACCCTGATGCAGATGGTGCTGAAGCGGAAAGTTTGAGTAGATAGGTGCAGATTAAACACAAATTTGCCTAGGCAAGTTTCTAAAAAAAAGATCTGTACCTCTGGAGGGTATCTGTATGAAATCCTTGTTATCTCAACTCCGCTTTGTCTTTAGTGTCTGCCTTTGCGCAATGCTGATATTTTCATCCGTTGTATCGAGTGCTGCGGCTCAAGCAATCGTGAAAGATAAGCCGATGAAGAACGAAGCCTCGGAAGTCGCAAAAGAATATGAACGCACCGCAAAAGAAACGATCGATAAAGGCGGCTTGCAGTCTCTAGAAGAAGTCCGCGATCGCTCTAAAGATGGCGCATTGAATGCAGTGCAAGGCACAGCAGGCTTTTACAACATGAAGCGTCCGTCCAATACGAATGTAAAGTCGATCGAACAGCAAATCGAGGAAGGGCTAGATAAAGCCGAAGAAGCTCCTGCACAACTCAGTAATGAGGCGAAAAAAGCAGCAAAAGAAGCTGAAAGAAAAGCCAAGAAAACAGCAAAGCAGACAGAACGAGCCGCGAAGAAAGCCATGAACTCAATGGATGACTAGTTCTAAAAACTGCTGGCTTGAAAGTGAATGAACACAGAGAATCAGAGGTAGCAAGTTTGCTACCTCTTTTTTTAGCATTGAACTTCTGCAAAAGATCCGAGACAATAGCATCGGTCTGCAATTCTATGAAAGAACAGTCGTGAATCCAGATGAAGTAACTGATTGGTATGAAGGAGTCTGTCCGAGATCAAACAGGCTTCTCCGACTTCCTCGCACAAAACTCTCAGAAGCGATCGCGCGGCAACTGATGCAGACGCTTGAAACTCGCGAAGGCAAAATGTATGGGATTCTACTTGCAGAGTCTACCTCCGGAGAGCAACAGATCCTCAAAGCCTTCTCTGGCTTATTAAACGGGCAAAGTTTTGTCGAAGGCTGGGTTCCTCCGATTCCAGGGCGAGATCAAGTTCGCCTCGAAGAAGCAAGCACCCTCACCCAACTTCAAGCAATCCAACACCAACTGATTCATCTCACTGCTCTTCCTGAGCGTCAGCAATATCAAACCCTCGAAGCGCAATACAGCCAAAAACTCGAACAACTCTCACTCCTGCATCGCCAACGAAAACTTGAGCGACAACAGCAACGACAACACGAGGAACATTCTCCCGAATTAATCGAACAAAGCAAACGAGACGGCATTGAAAAACGCAATCTGAAACGCGATCGCGCTCTGCATCTCAACCCACTCAAACAAATCATCGACCAAGCTGACGAACAGATTCGCCAACTCAAGCAGCAACGCAAACGACTCTCCCAAAAGCTTCAAGCCCAAATGCACACCAGCTATCGAGTCACAAACTTTGCCGGAGAAACGCGATCGCTCAGCGATCTGCTCACCTCAATGCCGACTGGAACCGGAGAATGTTGCGCCCCTAAGCTTTTACACTATGCCGCGACTCATGGCTTAAAACCTCTCGCACTAGCTGAATTCTGGTGGGGTGAATCGATCGGCGACAAAATTCAAGGCGAATTCTACGGAGCCTGTGTCGAACGTTGCCAACCAATCATGGGATTTCTTCTCTCAGGGACAAGCTCGATTGAAACGGTCTACCAAGACGATCATCTCATCGTGGTGAATAAACCTGCGGGGTTGCTCTCTGTTCGAGGACGATATGGACAGGACTGTATTCTCGATCGCTTCTGCGAACCACTCATGCCCGTCCATCGCTTAGACCAAGATACATCTGGCTTACTGATTCTTGCCCGCAATTTAGAAAGCTATAAAGGCTTAAGCCAACAGTTTGAACAGCGTCAAATTCACAAAATCTACGAAGCAATTTTAGCAAGAGAAATTCCTGAGTCAGAAGGTCAGATTGATCTGCCTTTATGGAGCGATCCAAACGATCGTCCAAAACAGAAAGTTGATGATCAGCGAGGAAAACCCTGTTTAACTTATTTTCGTTGCTTGAGTCCGCGTCGCGTTGAATTTCAACCGATTACAGGCAGAACGCATCAACTCCGAGTTCATGCTGCTCAGGGTTTAGGATCAGCGATTTTAGGCGATCGACTTTATGGAAATTCATCTGCTGCTGAACGATTACATCTTCATGCCCGCGAGATTCAGTTTATTCAACCTATCACAGGCGAAGAGATTGAATTAAAAACAAAAACGCCTTTTTTCTTAGAGTAAAGGCACAGCTATCTTAACGATTCGCGAGATCGAGAACTAGGGCAGTGCGAGGCAGCGATGAGCGAGGTGGAAGGGATTAGCTCAGTCATCCCAACCTACTCGTCAATTGTGAAGAAACCTGTGCGTTTGCCCTGGATTTTACTCCAACCCTTTAGAGACATTGAAACCCTCTATGTATCAATATCTCTAAAGGCAGACTGTTCAAAATTCTACTTTGATGCTAAATTGCTAAGGATCGAGTCGATCAGCTTAATTTGGGAATCTATTCCCAAAGCGGAGGAACCAGTTTAACCGGGGCTTACTATTGTGAACTTAGAATCTCTAAGTTATCCAATAGAGGACATCTCTCAGTCCGCGCCCGTCAGCTAACTTCGTCAGCACTTGAGAGTTTGACTCTGGAGAAGCAAATTTATGATTCTGCAAATGAATTTGGCAGCAGTTTTTGCTGCTGTGGCTCAGGCTACAATACGGCGAGTTCGTCCCGTAGTGTCAAGCGATCGCGTTCTGTTCCCAATGATTGGCTTTTTGGGTGTCATTCTGCTTTGGTGGGCGATCGCGCTTGCCAAACATGAGCTAATCCCAACGCCTCCTGAAGCACTGGTAGCAAATCTAGACTATATTTTGCATCCATTTTACCGTCGAGGGGCAGGAGATTTAGGATTAGGTTGGCTTTTGCTCGCGAGTTTGCGGCGGGTGTTGATTGGGTTTAGCTTAGGGGCGTTGGTTGCGATTCCCGTTGGCTTTTTGATTGGCACGTCGGAGAAGGCAATGCTTGCGCTCAATCCAGTGATTCAGATTTTTAAGCCTGTCTCGCCGCTCGCCTGGTTACCGATCGCGCTTTCGATTTTCAATCTCGCTGATCCTTCAGCAATTTTCGTAATTTTTATCACTTCGCTTTGGGCAACAATTATTAATACTGCTTTGGGTGTGTCCAGTGTGCCAAAAGACTATGTCGATGTGGCGCGAGTGCTGGAAATGCCTCAGTGGCGGAGAATTCTGAAGATTGTGCTGCCTGCTAGCCTGCCCTATATCTTTACTGGATTAAGAATTAGCTTAGGGGTCGCTTGGCTAGTAATTGTCGCGGTCGAGATGCTGACAGGTGGAGTGGGGATTGGCTTCTTTGTCTGGGATGAATGGAGTCGATTGAATCTTAGCTCTGTGTTTTTAGCGGTCTTTGTGATTGGCTTGACTGGATTGCTACTAGATTCTGGGTTGGCACAGCTTGAAGCATTCGTCACACATCGTCGCCGATCGACTTAATCCAACTTTAGAGAGTAGCGAATGAAAAGGCGTGAGTTTTTGCTGGGGGTAGGAGCCGCTGCTGCAACTGGATTGCCCAGTTGTGCGCTAGATGCAAATCGAACCTCTCAAGCAGGGTCTGAATCTGCAATGTCGGTGACTCCTGTGATTCAATCGAGTGAATTAGAGAAGCCGAATTTAACGATCGGGTATGTTCCGGTGAATGACTGTGCGCCCTTTGCGATCGCGTGGGAGAAAGGCTTTTTTCGCAAGTACGGCTTGAATGTGCAATTAAGTCGCGAGGCAAGCTGGGCGACTTCGCGCGATGGTCTGATCTTTGGTCGCTTAGATGCGGCTCCGGTCGTTGCAGGCGCAGTGACCAATGCTCGAATCGGAGCAGAAGGGGCACGTCATGCACCAATGTGTGCGGGGATGACGATTCATCATCACGGTAATGCCATGACGATGAATCGAGCCATGTGGGACGCGGGATTGCGCCCTTGGTCGGAGTACAACGGCAACTTAGAAGCCTTTGGGCGAGATTTTCGCCGATATTTTGAAGGATTGCCCTCAGAGCAGCGGGTTTGGGCAGTAGTTCTGAGTTCTTCAATCTACGAGTACTTTGTGCGCTATGTTGCGGCAGCAGCAGGAGTCGATCCGCTGAAAGAGTTTCGGGTGATCATTGTCCCGCCTCCGCAAATGGTGACGAATGTGCGAATTGGAGCTATGCAAGGCTATATGGTTGCTGAACCCTGGAATACAAGGGCAATCTCTAGAAATGAAGGCGTTGGGTTTACATTTGCTCAAGGGCGAGAAATCTGGAATGGGCATCCCGATCGCTTACTGGCTGTGATGCAGTCTTTCATTGATGAGAATCCGAAAACCTATCGGGCATTGCTCAAAGCGATGATTGAAGCCTGTCGCTACTGTGATCAAAATCGAGCAGAAGTCGCGCAAATCATTTCGGCTCGATCGTATACGGGCGCAAATGTTAAATTCACTCGACCTGCGATCGTTGGAGAGTACAACTATGGCGGATTTGATGATCAAACGCGAATCGTCAAATCAGATGCAACGACGATGTTTTTTGACATGCCAAAAGATGTGCCGCAGGTTAAAGACGAGCATTCTACTTTTATGTGGCGATCGCGAAGTTTGTGGCTGATGACGCAGGCGGCAAGATGGGGGCAAATCAAAGAAATTCCCAAGGATGCAGACAAAATCGCTGCGAGGTCTTGGCGGACAGATATCTATCGCGAAGTTGCAGCAGAGCTAGACATTGCTTGCCCAAGTGAAGATTACAAAGTGGAACCTGCCGAAGCGTTTATCGATCGCAAAGCGTTTGATCCGAGTGATCCGGTCGGGTATCTCAAGGGTTTTGAGATTCGAGTCGGTCGAGCAGCAACCCTTTATGTTTCCTAGTAGACGAGTATTTTAACAAGGAGTTCTCCATGACAAAGTTCAACATACTGAATGCTCCAAAGCCTGACTTTGAGAGGTCTTGCTCGCCTGCATTTCTCGAAATTCAGCACCTTGCTAAGGCGTATAAAAATCGCGATCGCGAAACCGTCATTCTCAAAGATGTCAATTTGACGATCGCAGAGCGAGAATACATTTCGATCATTGGTCATTCGGGCTGCGGTAAGTCTACCTTGCTGAAAATTGTGGCAGGATTAGAGCAATCGACTTCAGGTTTGGTTTTACTTGAAGGGCGAGAAATTCGTAAGCCTGGAGCAGAACGAATGATGGTGTTTCAGAACTATTCATTGCTTCCTTGGCTCACAGTACGGCAGAACATTCGCTTAGCAGTGGATGAAGTATCGAGAGGACTGTCTGCGGTGGAGAAAAAGCAGGTCGTGAATGAACATTTAGCGATGGTGAATCTGACGGCTGCGGCTGAGAAGTATCCTGATGAAATTTCAGGTGGGATGAAGCAGCGAGTGGGAATTGCGAGAGCTTTGGCGATTCGTCCAAAAATGCTGCTGATGGATGAGCCGTTTGGGGCGCTAGATGCTTTGACACGCGGCAAGTTGCAGCGACAGGTGCTAGAGATTTGGGAGCAGCATCGGCAAGCGGTGATGATGATTACTCACGATGTAGATGAGGCGATTTATATGAGCGATCGCATTGTGCTGATGACAAATGGACCGGAAGCGACCATTGGGGAAATTTTAGACGTTCCCTTTGAGCATCCCCGCGATCGTGCGAAGCTTCGCAATTCTCCCGATTACTACGAACTGCGAAATCATGCCTTAAATTTCTTAGATTCACATTTCGAGTCAGATGACTAATCAAAGTTTGAGCGACTATAGGACTTCAGGTTTTTTAGCAAACTTGGAGTCTTTTTTTAGCGTCAGGGTTATCTCTTTTTGCTTCTTCACTCTTTTTCTCTCTCCTTTTCACGCTCTGCGCGATCAATTTTTTTGGCTAAAAAGCTTGATTTACTTCTCTCGCAATTTAAAATCAAGCCGTTTTGAAAGTTAAATCTTGTACAAAGAAGGTAGGAATTTGCTCACGAATAAAGTCCCAAACGGATCGACCTGCTGCGTTGCTTGTTCACGCGCGGGCGGAACCCAATCAAAGCTTAGGAATATTATTTCATCACGAATCCCTTACCTGTAAATTTCAACAAAAAAGCAGAAGGATTCAATCGAACCCCTCTGCTTTTAAACCTAGCTTTCGTAAGCATCCATTGGTAAACAGGAACAGACTAAATTACGATCGCCAAACGCATTATCAATTCGACCCACTGCTGGATAAAATTTGTTCAATCTCGTCCAAGCAGTCGGAAAAATCGCCTCATGGCGCGAATAAGGACGATCCCAAGTCTCAGACGTGAGATCTGCAACCGTATGAGGCGCATTCTTCAAGAGATTGTTTGTGCGATCGACTTTGCCATCTTCGATCGCGCGAATCTCTGCTCGAATTGCAATCATGGCATCACAGAAGCGATCGAGTTCAGATTTCGATTCACTCTCCGTCGGCTCGACCATCACAGTTCCTGCAACAGGCCAAGAAACCGTTGGCGGATGGAAGCCATAATCGATCAAGCGCTTTGCAATGTCATCGACTTCAATCTCTGCGTTTTTCTTAAACTCCCGCAAATCGAGAATACATTCATGCGCGACCCAACCATTCTTGCCTTTGTACAAAACAGGATAGTGACCTTCGAGACGCTTAGCAATATAGTTCGCGCTGAGAATTGCTATCTCAGTTGCTTCAGTCAAACCCTGACCGCCCATCATTGCAATGTACATCCACGAAATTGGCAAAATGCTAGCACTGCCCCAAGGAGCCGCCGAAACTGCTCCAATTCCTGCTTCTCCACTCGTCGAAATCACAGAATGATTTGGCAAAAAAGGAACTAAATGAGCCGCAACCCCAATCGGTCCCACTCCAGGCCCACCGCCCCCATGAGGAATGCAGAATGTCTTGTGTAAGTTCAAATGACAGACATCCGCCCCAAAATCCCCCGGACGACACAAGCCCACCTGAGCATTCATATTTGCGCCATCCATGTAGACCTGTCCGCCGTTCTCATGCACGATCGCACAAATCTCTTTGATCCCTTCTTCAAACACCCCATGCGTTGAAGGATACGTCACCATCAAAGCAGCTAAGTTAGCTTGATGCTGTTCCGCTTTTGCTTTGAGATCTGCAATGTCAATATTGCCTTCATGATCACAAGCGATCGCGACAACTTTCATGCCTGCCATAACTGCACTAGCAGGATTGGTTCCATGTGCCGATTGTGGAATCAAACAAATCGTTCGATGCGTATCACCCCGGCTTTGATGATACTGACGAATCACAAGCAAGCCAGCATATTCGCCTTGAGAACCTGCATTCGGTTGCAGTGAAATGCCTGCAAATCCAGTAATCTCAGACAGCCAGGATTCCAACTGCTTGAATAAGGTTTGATAGCCTTGCGTTTGATTCGTCGGGGCAAATGGATGGATCTGTCCAAATTCTGCCCAAGTAACTGGAATCATTTCGGCAGTTGCATTCAACTTCATGGTGCAAGAGCCAAGCGGAATCATTGCAGAAGTTAGAGACAGATCTTTCGACTGCAAGCGATACAGATATCGAAGGAGTTCCGTCTCCGATCGATAAGCTGAAAAAGTGGGATGTGTGAGATACTCAGAAGTCCGAGTAAACTTTGCAGGAATTTGAGCATCTGGAATCGTAGGCAGCGAGCGACCTGCAAAGCACCCGATTAAATCGAGTAAATCAGCTTGAGACGTGGTTTCATCGATCGAAATCCCAACCGTATCCGCATCAATCTTTCTCAAGTTAATGCCTTTCTGCAAAGCCCTTGCAAGTACAGAATCTGCATCACATTCGACTCGAATCGTGTCAAAGTATGGCTCAGTTCCCAGCTTGAGTCCGAGCTTTTGCATCGCGATCGCCAATTGTGCTGTTAAACGATGAACACGATCGGCAATCTGTCTTAGCCCATCTGCCCCATGATAGACCGCATACATCCCAGCAATGACTGCTAGCAAAACCTGTGCCGTACAGATATTACTCGTTGCTTTGTCGCGGCGAATATGTTGCTCACGAGTTTGCAGCGCGAGTCTCAAAGCAGGCTGACCACTGCGATCTTTAGAAACTCCGACTAATCTTCCAGGCAGTTGGCGTTTGTAAGCTTCTTTCGTCGCAAAGTAAGCGGCATGAGGTCCTCCGTAACCGAGCGGAACTCCAAATCGTTGAGTATTCCCGATCGCAATATCTGCACCAAATTCTCCCGGTGGCTTGAGCAGAGTCAAACTGAGTAAATCAGCAGCAACAGTAACTAGTGCTCCTGCTTGATGAGCGCGATCGGCAAATTCTGAATAGTCATAAATCGCGCCATCGGTTGCCGGATATTGCAGCAATGCACCAAAAATCGGAGTCTCAAACTCAAAGGTTCGATGATCACCGACAATAATTTCAATTCCAAGCGGGAGCGCACGAGTTTGAATGACCTCGATCGTTTGCGGATGGCAAGCTTCTGAAACCCAAAATGTCTTGGCTCCATTCTTGACAACGCCATAGCTCATCGACATTGCTTCTGCTGCTGCCGTGCCTTCATCTAAAAGCGACGCATTCGCAATTTCTAATCCGGTCAAGTCCATGACCATGGTTTGGAAGTTCAGCAGTGCTTCAAGTCGTCCTTGAGCAATTTCAGGCTGATAAGGGGTGTATTGCGTGTACCACCCTGGATTTTCTAGAACATTGCGCTGAATGACAGGCGGTGTAATGCAATTCGAGTAGCCCATGCCAATAAACGATCGCATCACCTGATTTTTAGACGCGATCGCTTTCAATTCCTTTAAGAGTTCGTACTCACTTCGACCGGATCGGATTTGTAAAGGGCGTTGAATGCGGATGCTTTTTGGCACAGATTGCTCGATCAGATCTGCGATCGAATTTAATCCCAGCACAGCCAGCATTTCGCGAATTTCTTCCCCACGCACGCCAATATGTCGATCGACAAAGCGATCAGTGTAGGTCAGTTCAGGGTTAGGAACGGTGGATTCTGAGGGTTCGGATGAATCGAAATCAATTGAGCGATCGTAGTCAGAGAGAGCAGTTACGGATATTGTGGGTTCAGACATAGATTACGAGTCGTTTAGAGTGACAAAAGTGGATCTTCTAAAGGAGACTTTGAAACCGTAGCAAGCAGTCAATCACCGTTGAATGTTAAAGATATCAAAAATATTTAGAAACATTCTGCAACAATTAACCCGCCAGCGGAACTAGCGGGTATGAAGCTACGATGAATTTATATATTTATTTCGGAAATTACAGAGAAAATTCTCCTCTCCCTTCCGATCATCCGCCAGCTAAAACCGTTTTAGGCTCCCTCGACTTTAGCGCGATACTCATCCGCCGACATCGCGCTTTCAAGCTCAGAGGGATCGCTCACCTGCACTTTGATTAACCATCCAGCCGTATAGGGATCATCGACTAATTTCTCGGGCGTGTCCGCCATTTCCATATTCGACTCCACAACTGTCCCGCTCACAGGAGACTTCAAATCTTCCACTGCTTTGACCGATTCCACTGTGCCAAAGTTTTCGCCTTTTTTAACCGCGGTTCCCGGTTCTGGCAATTCCAAAAATACAATGTCGCCAAGCTGATCGATCGCGAATGCAGTAATTCCGATCGTGGCGGTATCGCCTTCTAGCTGGGCGTATTCATGAGAGTCTGCATATTTCAGCGTGTTGGGATATTCAAATGCCATAATGTCTAGACGTATCGAAGATTTTTCTTATTCTATTTGGTTGCGCGGTAGAACGGACGCTTCACGACGATCGCAGAATAGTTTTTGCCGCGAATCCCAATTTCTACCTGCTGTCCGGGTTTCGAGAATTCTGTCGGCACATAGCCAAGCGCGATCGCTTGCCCTACCGTTGGCGCTAACGTCCCGCTTGTGACGATTCCAACCTCTGCACCCTCTGAAAAAATCGGATAATCATGCCGTGCAATATTGCGCCCCTGCATTTGCAATCCGACTAAGCGCTTTTTCACGCCATTTTGTTTCTGATCTTCAAGCACCGATCGCCCAATAAAATCGCCTTTGGTATCGAGATGAACCAGCCAGCCCAGTCCCGCTTCTAGGGGCGTTGTCGAATCGTTAATGTCTTGTCCATACAGAGCCATTGCTGCTTCGAGCCGCAGTGTATCTCGCGCACCCAAGCCGCAAGGAGTGACCCCCGCCTTCCGCAAAGATTGCCACAAGTCGATCGCTGCTGCTGGAGCCAGCATCACTTCAAATCCATCTTCTCCGGTATATCCAGTGCGTGCGAGAAAGGCAGGTGTTCCTAAAACATTTGCTTCTAAATGTCCAAAGGCTTTGATTCTAGAGAGATCTTGATCGACGATCGCGCTTAAATGTTCGACTGCTTTTTTCCCTTGAATTGCGATTAAAGCTTGAGACTCTGAGAGATCTTGAAATTCAACTCCACTCAAATTTGCCAGCAGCCAGTCGCGATCTTTCTGAGTCGTTCCCGCGTTTACAATCACAACCCAGCAATCGTCTCCCTGGAAATAGAAAATCAAATCATCGATAATTCCACCCTGAGAATTTAGTAAAACTGTGTACTGCGCTTGTCCGGGTTGGAGTCGGCTGAGATCCGACGGCACCAGTTTTTGAATCTGTGTCAAAACATCCTCACCGCTCAGCGTGAATTTACCCATATGTGAAATATCAAACATTCCGGCATTTGATCGCACCGCATGATGTTCTTGAGTAATTCCACCAAATTGCACAGGCATTTCCCACCCCGAAAAACCCGTCATGCGAGCATTAAGTTCGATCGCTAATTCATACAATGGAGTGCGACGCAAAGTTTCCAAAAGCTGACTCACAAAAAAACGCAACAAGGATATTCTAAACGTAGCTTTGCCCTCGATCTCAGCGTTTGAATGTATTCCAGACTGCAAATAATTTACGGATCTAAGAAATTGATCCCAATTTCAATTTCTCTGCCTCAAACCTCTTGTCAACTTTGCCATACAGACAGAAACTAATGGTGGGAGTCGAAGTGGAAGTGCGAGGTTATTTTTGTGAAAAAGGTATTAGCTATTATTTTAGGAGGGGGTGCTGGAACCCGTCTATATCCGTTAACCAAGCAACGGGCAAAGCCAGCCGTCCCATTAGCTGGAAAATATCGACTTATTGATATTCCAGTTAGTAACTGTATTAATTCTGAGATCTTCAAGATCTATGTTCTGACTCAATTCAATTCTGCTTCTCTCAACCGTCACTTAGCCCGCGCCTACAACTTTTCAGGATTTAGTGAAGGCTTTGTTGAAGTCCTCGCCGCTCAACAAACCGCTGAAAATCCTAACTGGTTTCAGGGAACGGCTGATGCGGTTCGCCAATACATTTGGCTGTTCCAGGAGTGGGATATTGATGAATACGTGATTTTGTCTGGGGATCATTTGTATCGCATGGACTACCGCGAATTCGTTCATCGTCACCGCGAAACCGGAGCCGATATTACGCTTTCGGTTGTGCCAATGGATGAGGCACGCGCTTCTGACTTTGGTTTGATGAAAATTGATGATTCTGGACGAGTCGTTGATTTTAGCGAGAAGCCAAAAGGAGACGCGCTGAGAGCGATGCAGGTTGATACGACCGTTTTAGGCTTGTCGGCTGAAGAAGCAAAACAAAATCCTTATATTGCTTCCATGGGGATCTATGTTTTCAAGAAGGAAGTCCTTGAGAAGCTGTTGAAAGAAGCCCCGAATCAGACCGATTTTGGCAAAGAAATCATTCCCAGTTCCTCCAGTACCTACAATGTGCAAGCGCACCTATTTAATGACTACTGGGAAGACATCGGAACGATTCAAGCGTTCTACGAATCGAATTTGGCACTGACCCAGCAGCCTTATCCGCCATTTAGTTTCTACGACGAGAAAGCTCCGATCTATACTCGTCAGCGTTTCTTACCACCGAGCAAATTCCTCGATTCACAAATTACAGAGTCGATCGTTGGTGAAGGCTGCATTTTGAAGAATTGCCGCATTCATCATTCAGTCTTAGGAGTTCGATCGCGAATTGAAGCAGGTTCGATCGTTGAAGATTCGCTGATTATGGGGGCTGACTTCTATCAAGGTCACGCCGAGCGCAAATCAGGAATTGACTGTGAGAGTCCAAATATCCCACTTGGGATCGGATCAGATACAATCATTCGTCGTGCGATTATTGACAAGAATGCTTATATTGGTTGCAATGTTCAGATTGTGAACAAAGATCATGTTCAAGAAGCCGATCGCGAAAATCTCGGTTTCTATATTCGCAGCGGAATTGTTGTCACGTTAAAAAATGCGGTGATCCCTGACGGAACGATTATCTAAGCCGATTCGATTGATTTTGATGATTGGACTGCCAGGGAGCGGGAAATCGACTCTGGCAGGTTCTTTATTGAAGAATTCAGGCAGTGTGACTGGGGCGGGAGGAAACCACAATCACCGAAGCAAAAAAACCTCAGCCCTTCTCATTTCCACTGACGCGATCCGCGCTCAACTTTTTGGCGATGAAGCGATTCAAGGCAATTGGCTAAAAATCTGGCTAGAAGTCCGATCGCAATTTCAACAAGCCGTTACTCAAATCGCATCGAATGAACTCGACTTTGCCATCTACGACGCAACCAACGCCGTCCGTAAACACCGTCGAGAAGCGATCGCTCTAGCTCGAAAAACAGGATTCACAGACATCACAGGCATCTGGGTAAACCCCACGATCGAGATTTGTTTAGCGCGAAATCAAGCGCGATCGCGTCAAGTCCCCGAAGACGTGATTCATCGGATGGCACGGCGATTATATGGCGCACCTCCGTCAATTGAAGAAGGGCTAGATTGCTTGTTAGAAACAGCAGGGATGTCCCACTCCCCACTCCCCACGTTCATGATCTCGATCGTCCTTTCCGAGTCATAATGAACACAGCGTCAACTCACCACGCGCAACATGATGAACGCTTTTGAACCTGTGCCGCCGACATGGACAACTTCGGCAGTTCATTCTTTCTCGTTTGCTTGTCCAACCTGTCATCAGTCTTCCAAAGAAGCCAATAGCGTTTGGATCAACCGCCGCGCCCCAGTTTTCACCGAAGACTATCGCAAAAAATGGCAAGAATTTTATCATTGCCAATGCGGTCAGGTTTGGTGGGCATGGAGTAGCGATCGACCGTCCAGCGAGTTGGGAGAACGCGAACGTGATGAACCACGCCGTCGCCGTTTCGATTCGTTTAACCCTTTTGACGACTTCTAGGCAGCAGGCTTTTAATCTCACGCAGTAAAGGAATCGGTTGTCGAGTCGTCGATCGAGGTTGAGTTAGCACGCCATGTCGAGGACTCAAAAGAAACGCAAGGAAAAATAATCCTGATGCGACCATGACGATCGCGGCTCCAGATGGCAAATTGTAGAAATAGCTCAAATACATGCCGCTAATACTAGAAAAAATCCCGATCGCGGCTCCGAGAATCATGACATGATGCAATCGTTTGACCAATAGATAAGCAGTCGCACCTGGAGTAATTAACAGCGACAAAACAAGAATCACTCCAACCGCTTTCATACTGGCAACGATCGTTAATGCAATTAGCACCATTAAGCCTAGATTCAACAGATTGGTCGGCAATCCTGCTGCCTGTGCGCCTAAAGCATCAAACGTATAAAAGAGTAGTTCTTTATAAAAGAGAACCACAATCGCCAAAATCACCGCAGCAATAATCGCAGTATCTCGAACATCACCCGCCGTCACACCCAAAATATTGCCAAATAGAAAATGATTCAAATCGATTTTGTTATCTTTCTGAATCACCGTGATTAATGTAATTCCAACCGCAAAAAACGCACTAAAGACAATCCCCATTGCCGCATCTTCTTTAATCGGCGATCGCGTCCGAATCCACGCAATGATTAATGTACTTAAAACGCCTGCAATAAACGCCCCAACAAAAATATTAAATCCAAATAGAAATGCGATCGCTAGCCCCGGCAAAACAGAATGACTAATCGCATCGCCAAGGAGCGCTAAGCGTTGGACGATTAAATAACTGCCCACGATCGCACAAATCAATCCGACCAAGATCGCGATGATCAGAGATCGCTGCATAAATCCATACTGCAAAGGCTCAATCAAGGCTTCCATAGTTATGCAGCATCTGAAAAGAATACGACCTTCCCACCATAAGCCTGTTGCAAATTGTCTTGTGTTAAGACTTTTTGCCGTGATCCACTTGCAATCAGTGATTTATTTAACAAAATCAACTCATCAAAATTGACGATCGATTCGCCTAAGTCATGATTCACCACCAGCACTAATTTATTCTGGCGCGTCAATTCCTTAAACACATCGAACATAATCGTCTGTGTCTTCTGATCAATTCCCACAAACGGCTCATCAAAGCAAAACACATCCGCTTGCTGTGCCAATGCCCGTGCTAAAAAGACTCGCTGTTGTTGTCCACCTGACAGATCAGAGATTGCTCGATCACGAAATTCCATCATTCCGACTCGTTCTAAAGCCTGCGTTGCTAATCTGCGACTGATTGATGAATAGCGCTGAAACCAGCCCGTCTTCTTCGTGCGTCCCATCATCACGACATCCCAGACCGTCACCGGATAAGTCCAATCAATCTGCGATCGCTGCGGCACATAAGCGACTCGATCCAACTGATCAACCAGCGCTCTACCCTGATAAATCACTTCTCCACTGACTGCCGGAATCAACCCCAGCATTGCCTTAATCAGCGTACTTTTCCCGGCTCCATTGGGTCCAAAAATCCCGACTAACCGACCCGGTTGAACTGAGAAACTGATTTGATGTAGCGCATCGATCGCACGATATTTCACACTGAGATTCTCGATCGTCAGATTCGGCGAAACATCTTGCGCCGGATTATGAACCGTCAATCTCGGATAGGAATTCTCAAAAAATGGAGTCGATTGCATATCAGTTTACCTGGTCAATAATGAAAGAAAAATGAAAAGCTTGAATACCCTAAAGTATGACAGAAAATGAAAGAAAAATGAAAATCTCTTAATTTCCTAGTTTAGGCAACGTCAAATCGAGTTGAATCAGCTTTATGGAAGACGTTGCCTCCGGCTCACGGAATACGTGTTCTCAATCTCATCCCCTCGCCCTTATGATGGAATCTTGCATTTGTTTCGGAATTTCAAGTCTTGAATCAATTCTCTTACCAGTGCCAAGCACGCTGCACTCAAACCCATGCCCGCGCTGGAGTCTTCCACACCCCTCACGGCATCGTCGAAACCCCTCGCTTCATGCCTGTTGGAACTTTGGCAAATGTAAAAACCATTACGCCTGATCAACTCAAAGCGACAGGCGCACAGATGGTTTTATCCAACACCTATCACCTCCACTTACAGCCCGGAGAAGACATTGTAGAAAAGGCAGGGGGTCTGCATCGATTCATGGGTTGGTCGAAGCCGATGTTGACTGATTCAGGCGGCTTCCAAGTCTTCAGTCTGAGTGAAATGAGAACGATCACCGATGAAGGTGTGACCTTTCGATCGCCTCGCGACGGTCAGATGATCAAAATCACGCCAGAAAAATCGATCGAGATTCAAAACGCGCTTGGGGCAGACGTAATCATGGCATTTGATGAGTGTCCTCCACCGGGAGTCGGACGTGACGCGACTGAGAAAGCAACGTCTCGAACCTACGAATGGCTAAAACGCTGTATCGAAGCACATCAAAGATCTGATCAAGCCCTATTTGGAATTGTGCAAGGGGGCGAATTTCTAGATCTCAGAGCCGAAGCCGTTCGACAATTGGCGGATTTGAATCTACCAGGATATGCGATCGGCGGGGTCAGTGTCGGCGAAGCGCCTGAAGTGATTGATCAAGTCGTCCAAGCCACCACGCCCCTTCTACCTGAGGACAAACCGCGCTATTTGATGGGAGTCGGAACTTATCGTGAAATGGCTCGTGCGATAGCTGCTGGAATGGATCTATTCGATTGTGTGATTCCGACTCGACTAGCTCGACATGGAGCCGCTTTAGTTCAAGGCGAGCGCTGGAATTTGAAAAACGCGAAATTTCGAGAAGACTTTACGCCCATCGACGAAACTTGCCCCTGTTACACCTGTCAGAATTTCAGTCGGGCATATGTGAGTCATTTACTGCGATCGCAAGAACTGCTAGCTTACACCTTAATTTCGATTCACAATATTACTGAACTGATCCGATTCACTCAGCAAATTCGTGCTGCGATTTTTAACGGTACTTTCCATACCGAATTCGCAGCATGGCTTACTTCTCTCTAGGACGGCATTATGGAACTCTACGATCGTGATCTTTTCCAATGGACACAGCACCAAAATTGCTGGCTTGAATGATATCTATCCGTTGGATACCAAGTAACATACAACTGCCGATAGCCCCCAAATTGCGATGAAGCCTGAAGTTTTGACTACGATAATTGCTGCGATCGTTGCAGTGGTTAGTGCGACAATTACCATCTACGGACAAACTCGCGTTGCCCGATTGACAGATCGCCTCATCAAGCAACGAGAAGCAGCATCACGCGAAGCTCAAACCGCAGTTTTAATGGCGAAATATCGAGATCCCTTACTGCGATCTACAATTGATCTCCAAAGTCGGTTGTACAACATTCATCAACAGAAGTTTTTTGAGTATGTCTATCATCGATCTCCCGTAGGACAAGAGTATGCAATTAACAACACGCTATATGTCATTGCAGAATATTTAGGGTGGGTAGAAATATTACGCAAAGAAATTCAGTTTCTAGATTTAGGTGATCTCGACCTCAATCGCCAATTGAGTGAACTGCTCATCGCCATCAATCAAGCGTTTGGACATCATCGAGGCGGCGAGATTTTCCAGCTTTTTAATGGCGAACAACGCGCGATCGGAGAAATCATGATGACGACTCGCTCCACTCAAGAAGTGATCGGCTATGACTGTATCGGCTATGCCTCGTTTGTAAAAAGGCTTAATGATCCAGATTTTGCTAGTTGGTTTACAAAATTAAAAAACGACCTGAATACAATCGGCAAAACTCCTGACGTTAACCTCGATCGACTCGTCATCATCCACAGCAAACTCATCGACCTAATTGATTTCCTCGACCCCCATCATGTCAGAGTCCCAACTAAACACAGAAGCAAAATCAGACATCAACCCTAAAATCTCGTACCGCATCTCTCTCCGAATCGATCATCGAGAAGTAAGAGACGACTCTCGAATCATGTTAAAATCCGTATCAATTATGAGTCCTGTGTTGGAGAGGTCATCGAGTCATGGAAGCAGCAATGCTACTTGCAAAATTGCCCGAAGCTTATTCGATTTTTGATCCGTTGGTTGATATCTTGCCTGTGATCCCCGTTTTCTTTCTGTTGCTGGCATTCGTCTGGCAAGCAGCCGTCGGTTTCAAATAAATTACTCGATCAAAACGATAAAAAAAGGGGCAAAATCGCCCCCTTTTTTGTGAATCATTTCCGACCGCCGATCGCTTTCTGAAACGCTGGGCGCTCCGCCATGCGCTTCATGTAATTCACAACATTCGGATACTCACTCAAATCGAGCTTTAACATCAACGGAATATAATTCAGCAATGCACCCACCATCACATCAGAGACGGTAAAGCGATCGCCTGCAATAAATTCGCGCTTGCCAAAAATCTCATCCAACGGCTGCATCAATCGGGGCATTTCCCGCTCTCGATTCGCCTCGACAAAGATCCCAGGACCTAAAGTCGCATTGGCAAATAACACCCACTGAGCCGCGATCGCGCGATCATTGAGATCTGCATTGCCATAGCGATCGAGCAAATAGAGCAAGATTGCACCCGACTCCCAAAGCTTTAGATCGCCATCGACGATCGCAGGAACTTTGCCAAACGGATTGATCTCGCAAAACTCAGGCTGCCGATGTTCACCTGATTGCATGTCTAGCATGACAAACTCGTAAGGTATCTCTAATTCTTCGAGATACCATTGCACAATAGACGCTCGACTTCGTGCGCCTCCAACCAGTTTTAGCATAGATTTTTTACAAAACTTTATGAGTATATTCGTGTTGTTTCACATTATCCTCAGTCTTCACAATTCGCTGAGAATTTAACACTCGTTTGCGCTCCGTTGAAAAATTAAAATCTTCGCGCTTTGCGCCCGTCGGAATGTGAGATTGAGCAATCGGTCGCGCTTTGTAAGTCCGAGCCGATGCTGTGGCGCGAAAGGCAAAATCATCACAGAACTGCGCGTCAGAGGGAAAGCACTCTAGAAGGTGTAACGATCCTCCAGGAATCACCGAGCCAATTGTAGTCGCGGTTGCGAACTGATAAGAAGTCGGAATGCCTTTGACGATCGCTTCTAATGCCGCTGAAGGAATCGGTTCAACCACATTCACTTCATGAACACCGTCATCGTCTTTGATAAAGCAAGTTGCCAAGCCGACGACAAGATAATCATCGCTGGAAAGGTCGGTTGCATCAGGATAGCAAATCGTTGTTGTCATATCTGCATTTGAAGGGATAGGCATTACGTGCGATCGTATCAAGCTCTTAGAACTCAATTTTCAGAATGACTCAATTCTTAATCCAATAAAAAAGCGATCGCGCTTTTGACGATCGCTTTTTCAACCTGCTCAAACTCGCTTACTCGCGATTCACGGGAGTCGATTGCTGTGAGGCTTGTTGTCCATTCGGCTTCAGCAATGCCGTGCGTTGTAGCATATTTAAGGCTTGTGCATATTGGGGATCTTGCACGGTTCCAATCAATTTTGGATTTGTTGCCAGAAATTTCTGCTGTGCATCCGACAAATCAACCTTAATATCTGGCGAGATACCTTTTTGGCTAATATCCGTTCCGTTCGGTGTGTAGTAATGCGCGATCGTCACTGCTAATCCCGATCCATCGGAGAGCGAATGCACCGACTGCACTAAGGCTTTGCCAAAGGTCTGACTTCCAATAACGGTCGCCCGCTTGTTGTCTTTCAGCGCACCTGTGAGAATCTCACTCGAACTTGCCGATCGACCATCTACCAACACTGCTAACGGCAACTTGGTCAACTGACGACCTGTCGCATAGGCGGTATCGCTTGCACCTTGGCGATTGACCGTTTTGACGATCGAGCCTTTGTCGAGCCACATGCGGCTGATATCAATACTTGCTTGCAGCAACCCACCCGGATTACCTCGTAGATCCAGCACAAACGCTTCTACCTTTTGATCGCTCAGCTTCTTAATTGCCCGCTCCATTTGCTCAGAGGCATGACTGCTAAACTCAGATAGACGAATGTATCCGATCTTGTTCTTCCCTTCTTGGCGCACGTCTGCGCGAACCGTTTGCAGTTCAATCCGAGCGCGAGTCAGCGGCAAATTAAATGCAGAAGCGCCATCTCGCCCAACTTGAAGCGTGACTTTGGTTCCAACTTCACCTCGAATCAGGTTAGAAGCGTCTTCAACGGTCATGCCTTTGGTCGGTTTGCCGTTGATTGCCAGAATGCGATCGCCCGACTTGATCCCGGCTCTTATTGCAGGAGAATTTTCTAAGGGTTCCACAACGGTTAGAACTTTCGTTTTTTCGTTCTGTTCTAAGCGAATCCCAACCCCTGAGAGTTCACCAGAAGTCTGACTGCTCAATGCCTCAAACTGCTTCTGATCCATGAATCGAGTGTAGGGATCATCCAGTTTCTTCAAGGCATCTCGAAGCGCTGTGTATGCTTGCTGACGAGAACTGTACTCCTTGCTGAGAAGAGATTGCCGCACAGCACGCCAGTCATTTTTATTGAAAGTACCGTCTACGTATTCACGGTTCACAATTTGCCAAGCTTCATCCAAAACGGATTTTGGGCTGTCTTGAAGGGCCGCTCGAACTGAGCGATCAGCGCCAAATACGGTTACAGCAGCGGTAGCCACAACGACACCACTACAGAGGGCAACTTGAAGCAGCGATACACGGCGAGGGGATTGGTTCATTGAATATTGAGGAGGCGAGAAGTGGACAGTTTTAAAATCAAAATTACAGTTAGTGACTCAGTGTGACATGGGTCAATTTTGATCAACAGAATTTAATTGAGGTTTAGCATTTGGGTGAAGGGTGGCGATAAATTTAACCCTAGAGTCTAGATACAACGTACACGGAAGGATTCCGGCAGATGTGACAATTTTAGGACAGTCAATCAAGTGTCTCTGAGTTTAAAACATGCCTTAATATGGCTCAGACATGTGGCGTATGAATGCAATCTTTATGACAATCTAACGGAATTTGGGCAAATTGTTGTAAGAATTTGAGACGAGTTTTGTAAAGCTTTCTTAATGAGGTTCTCTGTTGTGGTGGAAAGTGTGCGTCAAACTTGGAAATCTTGGGGCGGGATCACGCTGCATATCGCGATCGCTGGAGCCGCGATCGCTGGAGTAATGGCAATTCAATTCGATCGATTGAAACAGCCTTCCATTACGTTGGAAACACCCGAGCAAGATGCGCGACAAGAGGGGTTACGGCTGGATTTATTGAGCAAGATGCCGAGTTTTGGCTTTGGAAACATGGTCGCGAATTGGACATTTCTCAACTTTATCCAATACTACGGAGATGAACCTGCTCGCAAAGTTACGGGATATTCGCTTGCACCGAAGTATTTCGACATCTTGACGCGCCACGATCCTCGGTTTGTTGAGAGCTATCTGTTTTTATCAGGAACGATTTCACATCAGTTGGGCAAGCCCGAACTGGCGTTGGAATTCATGAAGAGAGGCACAGATTCTCTAAGTCCCCAAATGCACCCTAAAGCCTTCTCGGTTTGGCGATGTGCGGGGTTAGACCAAATTTTATTACTAGGAGATTTGCCAGGAGCCGCACGATCGTTTGATATGACGGCAAAGTGGGCAGCAGAGAGTGAAGAGTATAAGCAGTTTGTGCCAAATTTTCAGGGCACAGCAGATTTTCTCAGAACGAATCCTGATATTGATTTTGTTCGGTTCCAGGCTTGGCTTGTGGTGTTTCAGGATGCAACTGCCTCTGGGGATCAGCAATCGATCGATCGAGCCAGACGAGAACTTGTGAAGATGGGTGGCGTTGAACAAAAAAATAGCAAGGGTGAAACAGGATTTTTGATGCCAGAAGCGTTGAGAAAAAAGGCAGAGAAAAGAGCAAAATGAAGATCGCATCAAGACCTGATAAAGTCGAGCGCCATTTGACACCTGGGAAATACTAGAGAAAACATAATTTCATCTGGTGCAGTCTACGATGCCTAGTCAAGACTCGATGCGGTTTTATGTCCAGGTTGGGTTCAGTTCGATCGTGCTTTGCTTTTGTTTGTTTAAGTTGGCGAATGCTGATGATAGCCAATCTAGTGCGCTTTACTGGAGTGGCGTGACGAGTATTCTGGCTTGGTGGATGCCCTCACCTGAAGCCAACAATCCTTCACGCAATATAGAGCAGGCGAATGCAGTAAATTCTGTCCAAATCGAGAAAGTCGAATCGCTGCCACAAATGAATGGATTCAAGAACTAAATCAATTGATCGATTATTCGATTCGCCTGGGATTCGTACCCGCCTCCAAACAAATTAAAGTGATTCAGAATGTGATACAGGTTGTAAAGGGTTTTTCGCTGCTTGTAGCCCACTGGTTCAATGGCAAAAATTTCGTCGTAGCCTCGATAAAATTCAGCCGGAAAGCCCCCAAACAATTCGGTCATTGCCAGATCCACTTCTCGATCGCCCCAGTACGTTGCGGGATCAAAGATGACAGGCTCCCCAGATTGTGTCACGGCTGCATTTCCCGACCATAAATCCCCATGAACGATCGACGGTTTCGGATGGTGATCGGCTAGAAGTTCTGGAATGCGTTCGAGTAAGCGATCGCCATTGCGGAAGCGTCCGCCGTTTTGTCGTCCTAATTCAAGCTGATAGCCAATTCGGTATTGGGTAAAGAAGTCTACCCAATTCGATGTCCAAGGATTTTTTTGAGGAGTTGAGCCGATCGTATTATCGCGCTCCCACCCAAATGCAGTGGATTTCTGATACTGGTGCATTCGAGCCAGGTTTCGACCCAATTCTACCCAAGCTTGACTACTGCCTCGCCCAAGTTCTAGCCACTCTAAAACGAGGTAAGCGGACTGTTCGGCAATCCCGACGCAGATCGGTTTTGGAACCCGAATCGCTTGAGTTTCTGCCATCTGTTTGAGTCCGAGAGCTTCGGCTTCAAACATGTTGAGTTCATTTGCTTGATTGAGTTTGACAAAGAATGATTGTTCGCCGTTGCTGACCCGATAGCCCTGATTAATGCACCCTCCACCAACAGAACGGCGATCGCGGCTTTCAAATGGCTGAGCGATCGCTTGAGCAATCTGAGCCTCGATCTGCGTCCACATATTCTATTTTCCTGGCTTTACGACAACACAACCATACGCTTGAGTCGGGAGATAAGTCTGTGCCGCACTTTGCAAGTCTGCCGCAGACAGAGATTGAATGTAAGCCGGATAGTTAAACGCTGGCTCCAAAGCACCCACAAGCGTTTGATAATACCCATATAAACCCGAGCGATCGCTCGGTGTCTCATTGCCAAAGGTGAAATGATTTGCGACTTGAGTGCGAACGCGATCAAGTTCGGCAGCCGTCACACATTCGGTTTGTAGAGAGTGAATATGTTCGATGATCGCTTTTTCAACGGCATCAATATTTTCAGCAGGCAACTGGGCTGAGATGCAGAAAATCCCTTGATGACGATAGTTCATATTGCTTGCAGAAACGCCAGACACTAAGCCGCGATTTTCTCGCAAATCTTTGATCAGTCGAGCCGTTCTGCCATGTCCCAGAATGCTTGCAATTCCGTCTAAAGCGTAAGTCTGATTGAGATTGTCAAGTCCTGGAACGCGCCATAGCAGCATCATTCGAGCTTGGGTCAAACTCGGATCGATATGTTCTTGACGGATGATTTTAGTGAAAGGTTGTTCTGAAATCAGTCGATCACGGTCTAGTATTGGAGTCGGAACCGCATGAGAAACGCTATTTTCGACGATTTGAATCAGTTGCTCGACAGGAAGATTTCCCACAGCTACAGCCGTCATCGATCGCGGTTGATACCAGGTGGAATGAAAATCTCGCATTTGTTGAGCGCTGAGATTTTCGATCACGGAAGCAGGCCCTAAAACTTGGCGGCGATAAGGCAAGGTTTCAAATGCCATTTCTGACATGTGTTGATAAGTCCGACGACGAGGATTGTCTTGCGATCGTCGAATTTCTTCGAGTACGACAGATCGCTCTCGCTCAAATCCATCTTCTGGAATTTGAGCGTTTAGCACCACATCCATCTGCAACGGCGCTAAAGCTGCAAAATCCTTGGGAGCAGTCGTAATATAGTAGTGCGTGTAGTCTTGGCTCGTTGCGGCATTTGTCACGGCTCCGCAACGTTCGATTTGCTGTTCAAACTCGCCACTTTTTAGACGATCGGTTCCTTTGAACACCATGTGTTCTAGAAAGTGCGCCATGCCGTTAATCGCATCTAACTCGATCGCACTGCCAACATCCAACCACACATTGAGATTGACCGCATCGACAGGGATTTGTTCTGCAATGATCGTCAACCCATTCGACAAACAGTGAATTGTGGGTGCGTTCAGCTTCGGAGATTTGATTAACGTCGAAGTCATGATTTACCTGTAGCGTCACTTTACTTATCTTAGTCTTTGGCAAGTGGCAATTGACACTCTAAAATCTGTAGATTTCTAGCAAAAGCTTGATCGCATAAGACTCTGCGATTCTTTACAATAGGTATAGAAGGTTAAGATTTTTTAAGCAGTATAGAAAGATGCCCCAGAAAGTTGTCGTGGTCGGTGCTGGAATTGGTGGATTAACTGCGGCTGCGCTGTTGGCTCATCGTGGATATGAAGTGCTGATTTTGGATCAGGCAGGGGTTCCGGGTGGGTGTGCTTCGACATTTAAACGACAGGGTTTTACTTTTGATGTGGGGGCGACACAAGTTGCAGGATTGGAACCGGGTGGAATTCATCATCGGATTTTTTCGCAACTGGGCATTGATTTACCGTCTGCGACATTTTGTGATCCGGCTTGTGCTGTTTTTCTTCCAGGCGAATCAGAACCGATTAACGTTTGGCGAGATCCCGATCGTTGGAAATCCGAACGTCAAAAACAATTTCCTGGTAGCGAACCATTTTGGCAATTGCTGAATGATTTGTTTCGCTACAGTTGGCAATTTCAAGCTCGTGATCCGGTGCTTCCGCCTCGAAATATTTGGGATGTGTGGCAGTTAACTAAAGCAGTTCGACCGAATACACTTCTCACGCTGCCACATACCTTTTCAACGGTGGGTGATGCGTTGCGTGGATATGGACTCAACGATCGACGACTTCGCACTTTTCTCGATCTGCAACTCAAACTCTATTCCCAAGTCAATACAGACGAAACGGCTTTGCTTTATGCAGCGACGGCTTTGAGTGTTTCTCAGGCTCCACAGGGATTATTTCATTTGCAGGGGAGTATGCAGGTGTTGAGCGATCGCTTAGTTGAATCTTTGGAGCGCGATAACGGCAAACTTTTGCTGCGTCGTCGCGTTGAGCAGATTCATACCGCATTAGGACGAATCACAGGCGTAACGATTCGGAATCAAAAGAATAATGAATCTTGGTTTGAGCCTGCTGATCACGTCGTTGCAAATGTGACGGTTCAGAATTTAGTCGGACTCTTAGGAAAAGATGCGCCAAAAGGGTATCAGCGTCGAGTCGATAAATTGCCGCCTTCATCGGGAGCATTTGTAATTTATCTGGGAGTTGATCGATCTGCAATTCCTGAAAATTGTCCGCCTCATCTGCAATTTCTCTACGACTATGACGGTGCGATCGGCGAAAATAATTCACTCTTCGTGTCAGTCAGTCACGAGGGCGATGGACGTGCGCCGGATGGGAAGGCAACGATCGTCGCTTCTTCATTCACAGATACAGGAGCGTGGAAAAATTCTGGTGATTATGAAGGGATGAAACAGCGCTATGCAGCAGCAGCGATCGCAAAATTAGGGCAGTATTTCAAATTAGACGCATCGGCGATCGTGTATCAAGAATCGGCGACTCCTCGAACTTTTGCGCGATTTACAGGTCGCGCAGATGGAATTGTGGGCGGAATTGGGCAGAGAATCCCAACATTTGGTCCTTTTGGATTTGCAAATCGAACTCCTGTGAAGCATCTCTGGCTTGTTGGCGATTCGACCCATCCCGGAGAAGGAACGGCTGGGGTGAGTTATTCTGCTCTAACTGTTGCGCGACAGATCGAAGCGTTAGCCTTGCCAGGTGCCTGAGAAAATACTTTTGACTGCGATCGCAATTCGTCCTAAATCTTCACTGAGAAGCGGCGGGCAGTCCAGACTTTTCCCAAGTCCGCCATCAAATAAACGTTTTGCCTCATTCGAGATTGCGAACAGTGCAGCCGCGAGTGCGCGATCAATCGTGGTTTGATCTTTGAGCGCATCAAACAACACTTTCAACGCCAGCAAAATCGAAGTGACTTGACCCGGAACAGGGGGTTTTCCTTGTCCTAACCGTCCGAGAAAGGTATCGCTGGCAGTAAGATTCGTTTGGTCAATTAATAACCGACGAGCAGTTTCGTAATCCACGATCGGGCAAGAGAAATGAACTGTACCACTTTAGCGTGAATTCACAACTTTGCTATCAAACATAAAAAATCGGGGAGAGCGTTAAATTCTCTTTCCCCGATTTGCCAAAGTCTGAATTGTTTTGTCCGTCTTGGAGCTTTTTGCGTAGCGCTTGGTTTCGCTTCTTAAGTTGTCTTTGTCTTGCAGTTCCACCTTTACCTTTGTCGTTTCGCCCTTCACGTCTGGGCGATTCCCAACGCTTCATCATTGCCATATTCAAATTTTCTCAATCACTGATAATAAAATTCTAACGCGAGAATCAAAACTGTCAAAGCCTTTGGCTTGCGGTTAGCCGTCCCGACTGTTTTAGAGTTTTCAGCACTTCATACAGTCTGTTGCGATCGCGCGAATGTGTTGAAAACAGAGCAGTAGCTCCGTGCTGTCGATACAGGGCTTTCTGGAATCTAGAGTTACTGTCGATACAAGCTATGGGCGGAGGGAGAATCGAACTCCCATACCTTTCGGTGCCACATTTTGAGTGTGGTGCGTCTACCAGTTTCGCCATCCGCCCTGGATGACCTCACCTAATATAATCTGTTTTGTCGCGTTAACGCAAGACTCTAGAAAATCGTATTTCCCGAACCAAAAAAGGGTGTTTAGATCCAGGCAGATCGCTTTATTCTTAAAATAAGATGCTCTGCAAAGTTTTGTAGAGTTCCGCTTATCCGCGATCGCCCCTCAAAACGAATCATGGCTTTTTTCCGTCAATACATCGCCCCACTGATTGTCGTTCTCGTCTTCATGTTTTCGCTCGTTGTTGTCAGCGCTCGAATTTTTCTTCCCGACGACATGGCAGCACCCGCACCTATCGAAGAACCGAGCAAGGCTGCAACTCCCGATGTGGACGCAGTTGCAGGATTGCCGCCGACACTCGCTCCTTTCATTCAGGGCTTACCGAATGATCCGACTCAGTTGTAAGCGATCGTGTCAGAGTTTGTCCCTGGATATTCGCTGATCCTCGGCTCAGGTAACGGGCGCGATCGTAAAAAGCTGCTTGCATTTATGCACAATGCTTATATTGAATTGTTTCCTGAAAGAAACTTTCCTTATCTTGAATCTGCGATCACACGTTTCTTCTCGTCTGAGACACCATTGTGGTGGGTACAGCCCATCGACAGTTTAGCCTGGAATCCGATTGCCGGATTGTGGCTCGGAGGCGCGATCGAGCAAGGAACGGGAGAGCGGCAGACGCATATTTTATTGCTGTATGTGATGCCCGAACATCGGCGGAGAGGGATCGGAGCGGCACTCGTGCGCTACGCTGAAACATGGGCAAAAATGCGTGGCGATCGCCAAATCGGACTGCAAGTTTTTGAAACAAATTTGCCTGCGTTGTCACTCTACGAAGCGTTGGGATATGACACCCAATCTCGCTGGATGACAAAATCAATCGATTAGCAGCATAAAATAAATCCTATGTATAGCAATGACGATTTAAAAGTTTTAGACCTGGAAGAAGATCCATTAGATGACCTTCCTGCAATCGAGGATGAGGTTGCCCCCAAACCTGATCCAGAGGTGATGTTGCCTTTACTCGATGCGTCTGATGTGCAGCAACGAATGCTAGCAGCACGAGCATTTTGCGATGTGCAAGATAGTCGCGCGATTCCAAAACTGATTGTGCTGTTAGGCGATCCATGTCCGCTGGTGCGGGTGAGTGCAGCCTATGCGCTGGGGCGAAATCCAAGTCCGGATGCAGTTGAGCCGTTAATCGATCGCTATGTGCAAGATTGGAATGGCTATGTTCGCAAAGGGGTCGTTTGGGCGTTGGGAAATTGTCGCGATCGACGGTCTCTCCATACTTTGACAGATGCGGTTAAAACCGATATTTCAGCCGTTCGCTTGTGGGCAGCAAGTTCTCTCGCACAGATGGCAACGTTGGGATATGACATCATTATTGCGGCTGTTCCGCCTTTAATTGAGGGATTACGGCGCGATCCGGTTGCTGCGATTCGGAGTAATTGCGCTTGGGCGCTGGGTGAATTGTGTCGGGAGATGCCGTCGAATGTAGTGTATGCAACGGCGATCGATGCTTTGATCGAAGCGTTTGCTGAAGACGAAGATACGGGCGTGCAAGAAGATGCAAAAGCCTCAATGCTCAAGGTTGGAGATGCACGAGGCTTGCAGGTGATTGAAACGTTAGAACAAGAAGATTGGTTCTAAATAGAGAACTAAGCCTTTAGACATCGTAAATCCGGCACTCAGGTGCATCCGGATGATCATCGCAATAGACGACGAGTGGAGTCTTCGCAGTCGATCGACGGTGTGAGATTTCTGCTTGGACTTCTTCAACTGCATCCCAAGCCGCAGCACAATCGTCTGAAATTGTTCCATTGGTGCTGCAAACATCGTGAGCGGATACAACGAGATCAGTGAGGCGTTGTTCGATCGAGAGAGTTTCTGTAGCTTGAGCCATAACTTTAACCCTTGGTGTAGTGAGAACTGGGTGACTCTTTTCAGTGTGCAACCGAATTTTAAAACTGGGCTGAGTCTTACCTTTAATTTAACGATTGGGACGATCGCGCTGTTCGTAATCCGTTCCTTCCATCTGATAGATACAAGTTATTGCAGAATCTCCGATGATGGGCAAGTGTTAAAAATGTGCCCTAACTCCCCATAGAGCCAAACCAATGAAAGCTTTTGATAATACATTACTGAGTAACTACATTCAAACGGTGCAGCAGCGAACCCAAGTTTTATATGAGAGTACAAAAAGTAATTCAACAGAAAGTTCTGGACAGTCTCATACAAACGTAGAAGATTGTTTGGAGGAATTGTTTTCAGCTTTAGAAGAATTAAGCATTGCGGAAGAAGAATTGCGACAGCAAAATGAGATGTTAGTTTTGGCTCAGTCCGAAATTGAAGCCGAGCGACAGCGTTATCAAGAGTTGTTTGAATTTGCACCGGATGCTTACTTAATTACTGATTTGTATGGAGTGGTTCAAGAAGCCAATCGGGTTGCAGTTCAGTTATTTAATATTTCTCATCGGCATTTGATCCAGAAACCTTTAGTGAGTTTTATTCCGGATCATCAACGTCAGGCGTTTCGATCGGTTCTGAATCAATTGCCCACGATTCATCGAGTTCAAGAGTGGGAAACTGTCGCTTGCGGGCGGAAGAATAATCCCTTCACCGCAGCGATTACTGTTGAAACCGTCCTCGATCGACAAGGAAGAGCGATCGCACTACGCTGGCTGATTCGCGATATTACAAACCGTAAACGCAGTGAGGCACACCTTCAAGAAGTTCAAGTTCAAAACTTAGAACTGATCGAAATCGATCGACTCAAAGATCAATTCATGGCGACGATTTCTCACGAACTGCGAACGCCGATGAATGCAATTTTAGGATTTTCTCATTTGCTCGGCAACCGTATTGCTCCGATTGGCGATTATCGATTGAGTCAAATGGTGGATTATGTGATCCGCAACAGTCATCATTTGTTGGCAATGATCGAAGAATTACTCGACTTTTCCAAGCTCAAATCTCGAAAACTTGAACTGCAACCTGTGGGATTTGATCTGGTTCAGATTGCTCACGAAACGATGCAAGACCTTCACTGTTTAGCGGAGCAAAAAGGCTTGACACTAGAGCTTGACTGTTCGCAGGATGTTTTACCGATCGTGAATGATCCGGCTCGAGTCCGCCAAATCTTGGTTAATTTGATTTCTAATGCGATTAAATTTACCGATTCGGGTCGCGTTATGGTGAGAGTCTGGGAAGTCCCGGAAGGGCAAATTCTGATCGCGGTTCAAGATACCGGAATTGGCATTGACATCGCTGATCAAGAGAATATTTTTCAAGAATTTTGGCAAGTCAATCAATCGCGCACTCGTCAAGTCGGCGGCACTGGCTTGGGACTGGCGATCGTACATGCTCTTGTAGAATTAATGCGAGGAACGATTTCGATCCAAAGTAAAGTCAATCAAGGCACTACAATCCGAGTTGAGATTCCTCGCCGCATTGCGCCACTCTAAAAGACGCACGATCGTTCATCTTGGCAAGGAGTAGCAATGACCGGACACAACATCATCGCGATCGGAGCTTCGGCAGGCGGAGTCGAAACATTGTCGAAGTTAGTGAGTCAGCTTCCAAGTGATTTGAACGCTGCGGTTTTTGTTGCGATCCATTTTCCTCCTCATGCCACCAGTGTTTTGCCTCAAATCCTCAATCGCCTCAAAACTGTGCCTGCACAGCATCCAGCAGAGGGAGACGCGATCGAGGCTGGACGGATTTATATTGCTCCGCCTGACTATCATTTATTCATTCAGAAGGGTCGGATTCATCTCGATCACGGGGCACGCGAAAATGGACATCGCCCCGCGATCGACACAATGTTTCGCTCGATCGCTCACACCTACGGTCGGCGGGTAGTGGGGGTGATTTTGACTGGAACCCTTGATGATGGTGCAGCCGGACTATTAACAATTAAGGCTCAGGGCGGAGTTGCGCTCGTTCAAGATCCGAATGAAGCCCTATTTACAGGAATGCCAGAGAGCGCGATCAAAACAGTGAAAGTAGATGAGATCTTAAAGGTCAGAGAGATTGCAACGCGATTAATCGAGCTTTCAAATACGCCGATTCAGGAGAAGAAGCTGATGACGGAAGAAATTTCGCGTGAAGGAGAATGGGTTGCACAGGAGAAAGCTGCGATCGAGCGCGGAGAGCGATCCGGCATGGCATCTGCTTTTACCTGTCCTGATTGTGGTGGCGTGCTGTGGGAGTTGCAGGATCAAAGTTTGATGCGATATCGCTGTCATGTCGGTCATGCTTATTCGATCGATAGTTTGCTTTCAGAAAAGGACAATAGTTTAGAGCGAGCGCTTTGGTCAGCAAATCGTGCCTTAGAAGAAAAAGCAGCACTGGCACGTCGTATGGCAGCGCAAGCTAAGCGATCGAATCATTTGATGTCGGAGGAGCAATTTTTGGAGCGAGCAGCAGAGGCAGAGAGTCACGCAGCCGTGTTGAAACAGGTCTTGTTACAACAGATTGAGTTAAAGCTGCAACCTGAGGAGACTAAGAAGAGTTGAGCATTTGAGATGAATCAAGTGAGGAATTGCGCCGAATCTCAGCTTAAAGAGCGATCGTATCTGTACAGGTTCATCGATCTGTTCGATACTGGGATTTTTCACCCGCCAAATCTCCCATCTAACTCATAGACTTCTTGCAGATTCGGTTCATATCATTTGCTGCATTCCCCCACCCGCGCGTCAACGGCGGGCTAGCGGGACAACCCTGCTAAACCAGGCTGAATGCAGTCAGCGTAATAGGGTAAATTGAGTGGAAGACCTGACAACGAATATCGAAATTGAAGCCCTGCTCGACTACATCAAATGCAGTCGTGGCTTTGACTTTACAGGCTACAAGCGACCGAGCCTACTGCGTCGCATCAACAGAGAAATGCAGACAGTCGGCGTTGAGGGCTACGGGAACTATTTAGATTATCTCGAAGTTCATCCTGAAGAATTTGTGCAGCTAACTTGCTTTTTTCGCGATCGACCTGCTTGGGATTTCATTCGCAGCGATATCGTACCGAAAATCCTGGCTCAAAAAGATCCAACTGAACCGATTCGTATCTGGACAGCAGGTTGTGCTTCGGGTCAAGAACCCTACACGATCGCAATGTTACGTGCAGAAGTTTTGGGGGTTAAAACATTTCGCGATCGCGTCAAAATCTACGCCACAGATATGGACGAAGACGCACTGAATCAAGCACGTCATGCTAGCTATTCCGCTCATGAAATGACAGGATTATCACCTGAAAAGATCGAGCAATTCTTCACGCAATCGGACGATCGCTATACGTTTCGCAAAGACTTACGGCAGTCTGTGATTTTTGGACGGCATAATCTGATTCAAGATGCGCCCATTTCTAGAATTGATCTGCTCACCTGTCGCAATACTTTGATGTATTTTAATGCCGAAACTCAGACAAAGATTCTGACTCGATTTCACTTTTCTCTACGCGAGGGTGGCTTTCTGTTTCTAGGTAAAGCTGAAATGCTGCTGTCTCACACCAGCACTTTTGCCCCAGTTCAGTTGAAACACCGCATCTTCTCAAAAGTGCCCAGAGCGACTTTACCGAATCGACCTGTCGCAACCAGTCAAGCGGCTCAAAATGAAGTTGAGCGCTTCTTACCAAGCTATACAAGACTTCAGGAATGGGCTTTTGAGACGGCTCCCCTCGCGAGACTGTTAATCGATGCGTCTGGTTTTCTAGCATTAGTGAACGACCGCGCTCGATCGCTCTTTGGCATCAGTCCGCGTGATGTGGGTCGCCCGCTCCAGGATTTAGAAATTTCCTACCGTCCCGTCGAACTGCGATCCTGTATTGAGCAAGTTTATATCGATCGTCGATCGGTGACACTCTGCAATGTCGAATGGCAAACCACTCGCGAACTCATTTATCTCGATGTTCAAATCACACCTTTAATAGATCCCGCAGACAATATTCTTGGGGTGAGTGTGAGTTTTACTGATGTAACACGGTACAAACGATTACAAGAAGAACTCGAACACTCGAATCAAGAGTTAGAGATGGCGTATGAAGAACTGCAATCGACGAATGAAGAGCTTGAAACGACGAATGAAGAACTACAGTCGAGCAATGAAGAATTGGAAACCACTAACGAAGAACTCCAATCGACGAACGAAGAACTCGAAACAATGAATGAGGAGCTTCAATCGACGAATGAAGAACTCCAAACCGTTAACGAAGAACTCCAACGCCGCAGCGAAGAACTCAATCAAAGCAATGCGTTTCTAGAATCGATTCTCAGAAGCTTGAAAGGTGGAGTCGTGGTCATCGATCTAGATTTGCAGGTGCAGATCTGGAATCACAAAGCCGAAGATTTTTGGGGAATTCGTCCTGAAGAAGTGATCGGGCAAAACTTTTTCAGTCTCGATATCGGGCTACCGGTCGAACAATTGCGCCGACCGATACGGGATTGTCTGCTTGGACTTTCTGCGTCCGCCGTTGAAATCGTGCTGACCGCGATTAATCGCCGAGGGCGGAGTATTGAGTGTTATGTCACTTGTACTTCCTTAGTCAATCATGAAGAAGCCACTCAAGGCATAATTTTATTAATGGAGGAACGGGACGGCGAGGGTGCTGTGAGTTGATCGATCGCACTCTATGAAGGATTTTTTCCTGAGTTTTGCACCACTCCTCAATAAAGAACACGTTCAGGATCTTCATAGCGCAGCGCACTCCGGTAATTGATGAATTGTCCCAATGCACGATGAAACTCAGAAATCGCAGAACTTCCAATGAGGAAGCTTTTCACTTCGATCGCAATTTTCTGTCCCTCGCGCTCAGCAGCCAAAACTCGTTCTGCTCCAAGATCAATCTCCATATCAACACCCCAACTTTAATTTCTAAAGGGTCGTGTGTGATTTGCCAGCCTTCCTGAATGAGCAAGGATTTCACAATGTCATGAAGTTTATCTTTGGACACGTTCAATTTGAGAAGAGATGCGACTATTTTAGCGATCGACTGAATCAAAAGCCCCTTGATTTAGCGTACAAAACTTAATAGATCCCCGATCGCACTTTGCAAGACCGCCATTTGGTAGGATTGATAACTGAGATTGCCCATGAAAACGGCGACTAATCAGCAGTTGGAGGACTTATTTCGTGGAAAACACGCTTGGTTT
>JALOOO010000197.1 GCA_025454375.1 Leptolyngbya sp. Prado105
CTTGCAGCCGCGATCGCGATGTCTATTCTCGTGCCGATCTATACGTTTTTTATTCTGCGGACGCGCTTAGATCCTTACAATGCAGCAGCGATCGCAGCGACTTATGGTTCGATCAGTGCGGTTACTTTTATTACAGCAGGTTCATTTCTGGATCAATTACAAATTCCGTATAATGGCTATATGGTTGCAGCCTTAGCACTCATGGAGTCGCCCGCGATCATTATTGGATTGATCTTGGTGAATGTGTTTACCGATCGCAGTGGCGAGTCTGAATCAATTCAATGGTCTGAAGTGCTGCAAGAAGCTTTTTTTAATGGATCAGTTTTTCTGCTGATTGGCAGTGTTTTAATCGGATTTATCACAGGCGAACAGGGCTGGCAAACTCTGAAACCATTTACGCAGGATATGTTTTATGGAGTTTTGACCTTCTTCTTGCTCGATATGGGATTGGTTGCAGCAAAGCGGATTCAAGAATTGCAAAAATCTGGATTGTTTCTGGTTTCGTTTGGCATCTTGATTCCGTTACTGAATGCGACGATCGGGATTTTCTTGGCGAAAGCGATCGCGCTTTCTTCAGGAGATGCGCTGCTATTTACAGTATTGTGTGCGAGTGCATCTTATATTGCGGTTCCTGCTGCGATGCGATTAACAGTTCCCGAAGCGAATCCTAGCTTTTACATTTCTGCGGCACTTGCAATCACATTCCCATTTAATATTCTGTTGGGGATTCCCTTGTACGAATACGGCATTACACTTCTCTGGTAGACCTATGCACGCTGTCAAACGTATCGAAATTATCTCAGACTCGATCGAGCTTCCCAAACTTCTGCGCAGCCTGAAGCAATCCGATATCAATCGCTATACTGTGATTCGCAATGTTGAAAGTAGTGGAGTCACTGGAACCGACGAACATGACGCGACTTTGATCGATATGGCATATATCATCGCGTTCTGTACCCCAGAACAGGTCAAAGACGCGATCGAAAAAATCCGCCCCATCTTGAATCGATTCGGCGGATCTTGTTATGTCTCAGATGCAATGGAAGTGCGATCGCTAAATTGCACGGCTCAATGATGAGGATTTTGATTTCTAAGTTGCGTCAGTTGCTGTTCTACAATTTGCAAAGCTTGATCCAGTGCAGGCAAAACATTCGATTGAGATTCCCCTTTTCTCGCAGCGACCGCAGCTTGTGCGGTGAGCAATTCGCCCATTTTTTCATAAAGCTTTTGAGCGATTGAGGTGGCATCTCGGTTAAATCCTGTCGTTTGCTGCCGCTGATGGAATTTCAACGCCGCGCCGCGCAGGACTTGTAACGTTGCTTGCTCTCCAAACTCTGTCGGAATCATCCGCAACCGTAGCAACACACGATCGCGCTGATAAAGCCGCTCAATCTCCACTTCTCGAACCTCGGTCACGATTTTTGGTGGAAGATGGGTGAGTTCTTTCAGTTCATCTAGGAGTGCTTGAAATTTGAGAGAGGGAATGTGGTCGATCGAGGCTTGCAGGACTCCATTTTTGCTCCAAAGCACCCGTCCAGTTCTGGCTTGCCGCTCAAAGTGCAGTCGCCCAATGCCTTCACATAACACTCGCCCGAGTAATTCTTGCAGCAGTCGAGCAGGCGGAAGTTGGCTGAGAAGTGCGATCGGGTCTTCTGAATATCGAGTACTGACTGTCAAATCAGGCAGCGGATTGTGCGTCGGAGGACTAGACATTGGCACTTCGATCGTCTCATCTTTCTCAGGCTCAAAGTCTTCTGGTTCCTCAAGCACCAGCGTTTCTTTGTCATGCGGATTGGATCTGCTGGGCTTCGCAGGGGCAGGAGGCTTTTCTTGCAGATTCTCTGGCGGATCGATGACCTGGGGTTCCGGTATCGAGACGGGCTGTTGTTCGACCGGACTGGCGACTGGTTTCGGACGATTTTGACTAAAGTTTAAGTAGGCAGTCAGCGTTTTGTGATGCGTTTCCGAGGAGAGGCTTTGCGGAGCAAGACTGTAGTTTTGGTAGCCCACCATGCGCCGAGCGTATTCGAGCGCGGCGACATCATCCAGCATGACCATGCCTAAGTGCAGTTTGCCATTCTCGATCGAGAGCGGCAAAATCTGATGAAATAGACATGCCTCAAAGGGCAATACGCGATCGACAAGTTGGAAGACCTGTTCTGTATTCATGGATGGTGTCTACATGAGGGGATCAACTGCTGCTAAGCGATCCAGGTTCTAATATTGTGCCCGCGAAGGATACGAAAATGATGTTGAATTTCACGAATGTAGCGGGTCAGCCTGCTGTGCTGTTCCTGCATGGATTTCTCGGGAGAGGGTCTGATTTTGATGAGGTGATTGCACGAATCGGCGGCTTCAATTGCCTGACGATCGATCTTCCAGGTCATGGCAATACTCAGAAATCCTGGGAGTACAGTTTGCAAAATACCGCGGCTGAGATCGTGCAGCATTTACCAATCGAACCGATCAATTTAGTCGGATACTCAATGGGTGGAAGACTCGCGCTCTATTTGGCGTTGAACTATCCCGATCGCTTTTCTAAAGCGGTAATCGAATCGGGTTCGCCTGGATTAAAAACGGAATTAGAGCGATCGCAACGGATGCAGCGCGATCGTGAATTAGCGAATCGCTTAGAGGAAAATTTCGAGCAGTTCTTGATCGATTGGTATCGTCAGCCTTTGTTTCGATCGTTTGCAGCACATCCGCATTTTGAGCAAATCTTAAAAGAGAGAGCAAAGCACAATCCTGCTGAACTGGCGCGATCGCTAAGAGAAATGGGAACCGGGATGCAGCCCAGTTTGTGGGAAAAATTAGCAGTGCATCGTCAGCCAATTTTACTAATCGTCGGGGAGTACGATCATAAATTCATCGAAATCAATCAAGAAATGGCAGCCCAATGCAAAACCGCAGAACTGGCGATCGTAGCAAGTTGCGGGCATAATGTTCATTTTGAAAAATCAGCCGAATTTGTCGATCGGCTGCATCACTTTTTGGTCTAAATCCATCCAATCTACAAAATAAAAGCGGCTTCAACTCTGAAACCGCCCATGACCACACAGTAACCTTACTCAGCGCCCTAGCTCCAAATCTCATCTAGCGCATTTAAATCCGTTTCTGAAAGCAGAATCATCGTTTCGTAGCCAATTCTGCCCATTTCAGGCTCATCGCCCAATTCCATCTCAACGAGATACGACCAATTTCCCGCCTCTGCGCGGTACTCTTTCACTTTCCCTTCACCGCCAATGAAGCGAACAGACTGATCGGGACTAAACTTTGGGATTGATATCACAGCCGACATTTTCCTCACCTCTTGCACTTTGGGAGCTTTCTTCTTTTTACTTCAACCGCTTTTGATCTAATTGCTGACAGAATATCTAAAGCTTTGATAAAAATGTCTCCCCCGTTCGGGTAAAAGTGATCAGACGATCGCTCATTCCACAGAACTAGGACAACATCCTCTTTACGGTAAGGATATCGCTACGACGAATGCTGACAACCCTGATTTGGCTAATTCATCCTGCAACACTTGGCGTACTCGAAAAAACCAGCGGAACTTGGATTAATGTCGCGACGGTCTTAATCGGAAGCGGACTCGGCATTGTGCTAAAAGGCAATCTTCCGACTCGAATGCAGCGCGTGATCACTCAAGCTCTCGGATTGCTGACATTGTTTCTGGGTGTAACGATGGCAGGGAGTTTGCTTAAAGTAAAAATTAGTATTTTTGAGGGCGTGATTATTGGATTAATTGCGATCGTTTTAGGCGGATTGCTGGGTGAGTGGTGGCGGATTGAGGCTCGACTTCATGCGATCGGCAATTGGCTCAAACATCGTTTTCAAGGAAGTGGAAGTTTTACAGAGGGATTTGTCGCGGCAAGTTTGCTGTTTTGTATTGGTCCAATGGCGATGATTGGCAGCCTCAACAATGGCGTATCAGGAGATAACACATTGCTTTCGATCAAATCCGCAATGGATGGACTTGCCTCGATCGCGCTTGGCAGCAGTTATGGCATTGGAGTTGCGTTCTCGATTCTGCCAATCGTCGTTTATCAAGGTGGACTGTCGATCGCGGCTGGAGTTTTAGCGCAGATCATTGCTGATCCAGCGACGAATCCATCTGTTTTGCTCACGTCTGGAGTTGGCGGATTAATCGTCATGGGATTAGGCTTAAACCTATTAGAAGTCGCAGAATTAAGCATTGCTGCATTTCTACCGGGACTGCTGCTTGTACCGTTCCTCTGTGCAATCATCGAACGGTTGACGTAAACAGAATCGATAATATATCCGCGCACATAAAAGACGCATGACTGAAGCTTGATCACAGTTTTTTAAGATTTGCTACCAAATTCAAAAAAGTCCTTATAATTAACGACGATAGTGATAACAGAACTGTTACCACTCAAAACGACCCGGATATTGCATCAGATCGATCAGCGCTTCGATCATGATTGAATGCCTGAAAGATTTTGCCTGAACTTCAAACTTGTGTCCCATTTACGCATTAGGAAGAACACAATGGTTGCAACAAAGAGAAGATCGCCCACTTCAACACTCGTCTCTAAAGATTCGATCAGTGGAGCTTCTAGCGCACTCAAGAATCTGCCCGAAAAGCCAAAAGAAATTTGGTCGCTCAGAGAAGCGATCAGCTTGCTCAAAGATCAAATTATTCTGGCGCTCGATCGCGGGTATACCTACACTGAAGTTTCGCAAATGCTCTCATCGAAAGGGGTTGAGATTAGCCCTTCTACATTGAAGTACTATCTCTCTTCGGCTCGTAAAGAAGATAGCACAGGGACAAAATCTCGCCGTCGTCGCAGAACGCTTTCGATGTCGGCTGAAGATCTACAAAACGGATCTGAAGCCTTAGACAATGCTCAGGAAGAAGCTCCCGCAGCAGAACCTAAGACGACCCAAGCAACTGCAAAAGTAGAACCTAAGACGACCGCAAAGAAGGCGACGAAAACTGCAACCAAGCCCGCAGCCAAGACGAAGACCACTACAGCAAAAACGACCAAGACGACGACTCGTAAAAAGTCAGCAAGTTAGACGATCGTTTTAGTGAAGCTTTCTCGATCGACATTCGCGGCAAGATTGTCTCCTCGTTAAATGTGTTGGGTGTCGATCGCTCATTACTCAACAAAAGAAATTAATCATGCTAGATATCTCTTTACCTGAGAGCTTAGATGCTTTCTGGATGCCTTTTACTGCAAATCGACAGTTCAAAGCAAATCCGCGTCTGATGGCATCTGCTAAGGACATGCACTACACGACAGTCGATGGTCGGCAAGTTTTGGACGGGACGGCGGGGCTTTGGTGTGTGAATGCAGGACATTGCCGCGATCGCATTGTCGAAGCAATTCATCAGCAAGCGGCGACGTTAGATTTTTCGCCGACATTCCAGATGGGGCATCCTGGTCCATTTGCTTTAGCCGATCGCTTAGCGAAGATGCTTCCGGGCGATTTGGATCATGTGTTTTTTGCGAATTCTGGCTCAGAGGCTGTCGATACAGCTTTGAAGATTGCGCTGGCTTATCATCGGGTTCGGGGTGAGGCGAGTCGGACTCGGTTGATTGGACGGGAGCGGGGCTATCACGGGGTTGGATTTGGTGGAGTGTCGGTTGGGGGGATTGCTCCGAATCGCAAGTTTTTTGGCAGTTTACTTCCTGGCGTTGATCATCTCCCGCATACGCATCACTTAGAGCAGAATGCGTTTAGTAAAGGGCAACCAACTTGGGGCGCACATTTAGCAGATGAGCTAGAGCGGATTGTGACTTTGCATGATCCGTCTACGATCGCGGCTGTGATTGTGGAGCCTGTGGCGGGTTCGACTGGGGTTTTGATTCCGCCTGTTGGCTATTTGGAGAAGCTCAGAGCAATTTGCGATAAGTATGGCATTTTGTTGATCTTTGACGAAGTGATCACAGGCTTTGGGCGCTTGGGCAAGTCGTTTGCGGTTGAGTACTTTGGGGTGATGCCGGATCTTGTTTGTGTGGCGAAAGGGATTACGAATGCTTCTGTGCCGATGGGGGCTGTTTTTGCTCGGTCATATCTCTATGATGCGTTTATGCAGGGGCAGGAGAATGCGATCGAGCTTTTCCATGGCTACACTTATTCGGGACATCCGTTAGCTTGTGCGGCGGCGATGGCGACTTTGGATATTTACGAAGAGGAACAGTTATTCGATCGAGCGGCGCAGCTTGCTCCTTACTGGGAAGAAGCGGTGCATTCACTCAAAGGGTTGCCGCATGTGATTGATGTGCGAAATCTGGGGTTAGTGGCAGGGATTGAGCTAGCGACGATTCCGGGGCAGCCTGGAGTACGGGCGTACAATGCTTTAGTTCGGTGTTTTGAACAGGGATTACTGATCCGAACAGCGGGAGATATTATTGCGTTGTCCCCGCCTTTGATTTTGGAGAAGCACCATATCGATCAGATGGTTGAACACCTAAATCGCGTTTTGAAGCAGCTTGATTAATTTGCGATCGCGAGCTTTGGCTTATCATAAAAGAGCGAATAACGAGGGGGTTTATGCAGTCCACAACGACTAATCCGATTCGCTGGACAGTTTCTGATTTAGTGATTTTCGAGGGCGATCGTGCCAATCGTTATGAGATTATTGATGGGGAACTTTTTGTGACGAGAGCGCCTGATTGGAAGCATCAAGAAGCGTGCGGCAGAATTATCACGAGATTGAATTTCTGGTCTGATGAAACTCAATTAGGAAGAGCCGCAATCAATCCAGGTATCTTATTCTCAGAATCAGATCATGTGATTCCGGATGTTGTCTGGGCAAGTCATGAACGGTTGGCGCAATTGCTGGATGAGGCGGGACATCTCACGGCTGCTCCTGAACTGGTCGTCGAGGTGTTGTCTTCAGGCAAAGCGAACGAGAGTCGCGATCGAGAAGCTAAGTTAAAGCTGTACTCAGTTCGTGGAGTATTGGAGTATTGGATTGTGAGTCTCAAGGTTCAGAGTGTCGAGGTTTACCGCCGGGAGAGTGGAGCTTTGAAGCTTGTCGCGACTCTATATCAGCAGGATCAATTGACGAGTCCAATTTTGCCTGAATTTTCCTGTTTGGTCAGCCAATTTTTCTAAGCTTCTAGTTCTGGTTGACTGACAAAACACTTGAAAAGCCCTTTGCTGCGCTGCTGCTCCGCCCCTGAACTGAAGTTCTGGGCTAATGGAGGGAAACCCGTTGAAACGGGTTAAGACTTTATTCCCAGTCTACTTCAGTAGACTTTCCGCGATCAGCCCGGAGATTGATCTCCGGGTGAGATCACAACGAAGCGAAAGACTTTTGTCAGTCCATCAGGCTTCTACTTTGATGTCCGAAAATGACGATCGCGCTTTGATTGATAGAATTTTTTGAACATCATTTGGGCTTTGATTCTGTCCTTTTGGAGCAAGTAGAATGATTTACTACAAATGGGTAGAAAGCCCGATTGGAGCATTATTGTTGACTGCGAATGGTCGATCGCTGACGGGTCTGCATATGCAAGGTCAAAAGTATTTTCCAGTTCAGACTCAAGATTGGCAGGAGGTAGAGCTTGATCTGTTTGTTCAAGTTCAGGTGCAGCTTACGGAATACTTTGCTCACAAGCGGCAGCAGTTTGATTTGCCTTTGGAGCCGCAGGGGACAGATTTTCAAAAGCAGGTTTGGCAATTGCTAACGGAGATTCCGTTTGGCGAGACGATTGCTTATGGCACATTAGCAAAGATGACGGGCAATCCGACTGCTTCGCGTGCGGTGGGTTCGGCGAATGGGAGAAATCCGATTTCGATCGTGATTCCTTGTCATCGGGTGATTGCGTCGAGTGGGAGGTTGACGGGGTATGCGGGAGGGGTCGATCGTAAACAATGGCTTTTGCAACATGAGTGTTCAAAAATTGAGCCGATTCAGCAGGCTTTGAGGCTGGGGTGATGAGTTGATTCGCTTTTTGGTGTGCGCGGATGGGTGGGTGTTGGAAAACGGAGGGGCTTGAGGAGAGGGTGAAGGGGTTGTGGGATAAGGGTTTGAGCAAGTGATAGGCTGAATTTGATCCGCGCAAAACTGAAAGGCTTATGGAGTAATGGTTTGAGAAATTTGATCCGTTTTTGGAAATATGTTGGATAATAATTTTGATCGGTTCTTTCGAGATCCGCGCAAATGCACCACGAAAACTAAATACCACAACTATTCCAGCCGCCCGCGATTGCAATTAACATGAAACCCTTTCAGGGATTGAAACTGAGATGATAACTGACAGTAGCGCTTGCGACTCCCAAATTGCAATTAACATGAAACCCTTTCAGGGATTGAAACTTTCGATTCACCCGAGTTGCATAAGCATCTAGCTATTGCAATTAACATGAAACCCTTTCAGGGATTGAAACCCTTCGTCGCATCGGTGGACGGGCGATGTGGACGCATTGCAATTAACATGAAACCCTTTCAGGGATTGAAACTGAGAGAGATTAGAACAGCGAGGGAATGAAGCCGATTATTGCAATTAACATGAAACCCTTTCAGGGATTGAAACAGAATTAATGGACACGAAATCTTGATATTAGATGATTGCAATTAACATGAAACCCTTTCAGGGATTGAAACTTTTGCTTGATTACCGTAGCCTTGGGCAGCAGATGCCTTGGATTGCAATTAACATGAAACCCTTTCAGGGATTGAAACATCCAATTTTGCGGATCAGAACCGATTCGAGTTTGATTGCAATTAACATGAAACCCTTTCAGGGATTGAAACTCATTGATGTCTGTTATCCCAACCGAACTACCTGATTGCAATTAACATGAAACCCTTTCAGGGATTGAAACTTGCAGGAATGATTCAGGCAGTGTTTTCGACTCAATTGCAATTAACATGAAACCCTTTCAGGGATTGAAACCGAGGACGAACGACTAACACTCCAAAATGCTCGAAGTATTGCAATTAACATGAAACCCTTTCAGGGATTGAAACCTACCTGAATTATGCTGAGAGCCTTCGATTTCTAATCGAGGGGTGAAAGCTAACAACGGGCTTTAGCCCTCTGTGTGTCCGGGTTATTTATTCCGTTGGTTCTCAATGTATTTCATCACCGTGTCTGTGCTGACTTGCCCAGTGGTTGCAACAAAGTAACTGGGACTCCACAGGCACGGTAGTTTTTTAAGTTGCGGAAATTCTAGCCTCAATATCCTAGCCGCTCTGCCTTTAACCCATCTAGCTATCTGTGCGGCTGATTCATCAGTTGGTGCGTTGATTAGCATATGGACGTGATCCGGCATAATTTCGAGCGCAATCAGTTTCCAGTTATGCTCAGTGACTAGCTCAAAGATAATTTCTTGCAATCGTTTCGCCACATCCTGAACGAGAACCGCTTTACGTCGTTTAGGAACAAAGATGAAGTGATAGTTGATTGAGGACACAGATCCTTCAGTGCGACGGTATTCGTAATCCTTTGGTGATAACTTCATATAAATTTTGTTGTTAGGCTGCGTTGTTAATATTATACTAGAATACAGGAGGTGATTCAGAATGTACGGCACGATTCAAGTTAGGCTCAATGTTTCCGACGAAGTAATGAAACAGCTTGATTAACTCCACTTTGTTTGAAGTGCGGCAATCTCACTTTGAGGATTGCCCACGGGTTGAATTCTTTGATGCAAATGGCTTTTACCGCTCTGAGTTCAAAACGAAAACGGTAAAAGCTCCATACGCTCAACTGTGTAGCGTCATGAAAGACAATCCGCATTACAAGGTGCTAGGTGGTCAATGCGCTCAACAGACGTTAAAGAGCGTTTCTGAGTCTTTCACCAGTTTCAACAAGTTGCTGCAATTGTTCTTTAAGGGTGAAGTTGACAAGCCTAGAATGCCGAATTATCGGACAAAAGGCGGTTTAGCCCCGATTGCGTTCCCTGCACAGGCGTTGCAGTTCGATATCGAAACGGGTGAATGCAGAATCCCAATTAGCCAAGAAAATGCCGCGTCTGTCAAAGAACATTTCGGATTGTCAGAACTTAGAATCAATGGTGCTTTTGGCATCAAAGCAGATCAAATTGTAGAGTTGCGAATTCTGCCCAGAAACAACGAATTCTATGCTGAGTACGTTTATAAGCATGGTAACGATGGCGCAACCTGTCACTTAGGATTAGATGCAACTCACGCACTAGGGATTGATCCAGGTCTATCAAACTGGTTAACCTGTGTCTCAACACGCGGTAAAAGTTTCATCATTGACGGTCGCAAGCTCAAATCGATTAACCAGAATTACAATCGCCGCGTTGCCTCTCTCAAGACTGGCAAACCTGCTAAATACTGGGATTTCGAGTTAGCTAGAATCACCGAAAAACGTAACCGTCAAATTAGAGATGCGATTAACAAAGCAGCAAGATTAATAATCAATCACTGCCTTGAAAACCGTATCGGTCATGTCGTTTTCGGTTGGAATGAAGGCAACAAAGACGGAATCAATATCGGCACGAAGAACAATCAAGAATTTGTGCAGATTCCCACATCGCGATTGAAGAATCGCGTTAAGCAACTGTGCGAAGAAAGCGGCATTCAGTTCACTGAAACCGAAGAATCGTACACCTCAAAAACATCTTTTCTCGACAATGATTTCTTGCCAACATACGGTGAAAAACCCGCAAGCTGGAAACCATCGGGTAAGCGAGGAAAGAAAGGTGACGGTATTGGTCGCGGTCAATATAAAACCGCTCAAGGCGTTCTGATTAACTCAGATTGCAATGGAGCGGCTAATATCCTCAGAAAGGTATCGGCACAGTTAGGCATCGTTCTAACCGAGTCCGTTAGGGCAGTTTTGACTCTGCCAAAACGATACGATCTATTCAAGGGATTGAAGAAATCATATCGTAAGCGTTGCGAAGCGTCTCTTCAGAGCGCGTAGCAACATCCGCTTAGAATCCGCCTTTTTCAAATGGCGGAGAAGTCAAAATCCCTCAAGCTGGATCAAGGCCCCCGAAGATTGCAATTAACATGAAACCCTTTCAGGGATTGAAACTTACTAATTACCGAATCCGCTCAATGGGAACATACCATTGCAATTAACATGAAACCCTTTCAGGGATTGAAACCAGACGTTAAGCGATCGAGATTTAGAACGACGCGGAATTGCAATTAACATGAAACCCTTTCAGGGATTGAAACATCCGGTGAGACTCCCTGGAAGAATCCGAACACTGATTGCAATTAACATGAAACCCTTTCAGGGATTGAAACTTGGGTGTGGATTTGGGACGCACCGATATCGCGGTCACTTATTGCAATTAACATGAAACCCTTTCAGGGATTGAAACCGTCGCTAAGTCTGGGCGAGGCAAATCCCGCGCGGAAATTGCAATTAACATGAAACCCTTTCAGGGATTGAAACGAGGTGTCAATGTCGGGAAGCTGCGAGCCGACCAAATTGCAATTAACATGAAACCCTTTCAGGGATTGAAACACAA
>JALOOO010000029.1 GCA_025454375.1 Leptolyngbya sp. Prado105
GGTCAGAGCGCAGAGTCGGATCAACTGCTGTTTCATGAATCAGATGATGCCTACTTTCTAGGAATCGACAAAACTCGCAGTGAAGCTTATTTACTGCTGGGGTTGGGAAGTAATATTACTTCAGAAGTTTACTATCTTGATGCGAATGATCCCAATGGAGACTTCCGCCTGATTCGTCCGCGCCAAACTGGAGTCGAGTACGAGATTGAGCATCATACCGACACATTTTACATTCTCACTAATGACAATGCGCTAAATTTCAAGCTCATGAAAGCACCGATCAGCGATCCGGGACAGTGGGAGCCTGTGATCGAGCATCAAGAAGATGTATTTTTAGTCGGAGTGAGTGCATTTGTAGATCATTTAGTGATTTACGATCGCGAAGCTGGACTGCCAAACATTCGCGTCCGCAAGCTTTCAACTCAAGAAGAGCATAAAATTACTTTTCCAGAACCGACTTACGAAGTATCAGAGTCAATGAATCCAGAATTCAACACTCAAACGCTTCGCTTTGGCTATACTTCACTCGTCACGCCCGCTTCAGTTTTTGATTACGATCTGAATGCACAGACGCGCGAATTGAAGAAAGAAACACCTGTTTTAGGAGGATACGATCGCGCCAACTACAAGAGCGAACGCCTCGAAGCCATTGCTCCCGATGGCGCGAAGATTCCTCTATCGATCGTGTATAAAGTCGGCATTGAGCCGAATGGTAAAAATCCTTTACTGATGACAGGGTATGGCTCCTATGGATTTAGCTATCCCGATTCTTTTTCGTCTAATCGTTTAGCATTACTCGATCGAGGAGTCGTGTTAGCAATAGCCCATATCCGAGGCGGTTCAGAACTGGGGCGCAAATGGTATGAAGACGGCAAATTCTTGCAAAAGCAACATACATTTACTGACTTTATCACCTGTGCAGAAACCCTGATCAAATCAGGTTGGACAGATTCAGAGCATCTAGCAATTTCTGGAGGAAGCGCGGGTGGATTGCTCGTTGGGGCTGTGATCAATCAGCGTCCAGAACTGTTCAACTCTGCGATCGCTCAAGTTCCTTTTGTCGATGTGGTGACGACAATCTTAGATACCTCGCTGCCTCTGTCTGCAACCGAATGGGAAGAATGGGGCAACCCGAATGATCCGGAGTTTTACTTTTACATGAAAAGCTATTCGCCTTATGACAATGTTGCTGTGAAAAAATATCCCAATTTGCTAGTAACAGCAGGTTTGAATGATCCGCGCGTTTCCTACTGGGAACCTGCTAAATGGACAGCAAAGCTCCGCACTCTGAAAACAGATCAGAATGTATTGCTACTAAAAACCAATATGGGAGCGGGACACGGAGGTGCATCAGGACGATATGAGCGATTGAAAGAGATCGCCTTTGACTACGCTTTTCTACTCGATCAATGGGAGATGATCCCCCATTAGGTGTTCGCTCAAAGCAATCGCGGAGCGATTTGGCATTTGTTCGTCTGCGTTAGCAACTACGATCGACGAAACAAAGATTTTGCGACTGATTTGACCTTATCGCCTGTATCGCTTAGCGCTTGAGTTAAAGGATGCTGAGTTTGTAGAATGATTCGCGCACAGTTACGTCCTGGCAGTCCGGAAATCGAACCGCCGGGATGTGTTCCTGCTCCGGTTAGAAACAACCCCTCGATCGGGGTTTTATAGTTTGCGAGTTCGGGTAAGGGGCGGAAAAACATCATCTGATCGAACGTCATATCCAAATGGTAGTAATTCCCTTTTGAAACGCCAATACGGCGTTCTAGCTCTGGTGGGCTTTCGATGTGACGCGCGATGATTGATGATTTTAAATTAGGCGTATAGTCTGCTAGCTTATCGAGAACACGATCGCTGATCTGATTTTTCAATTCCTCTGTCCAACCTGTTCCATTTAGCCCCGTTCCCTCTGCTCCAGCAATTTGATAGGGGACAAAGTATTCGATCCACAGCGTATGCTTGCCTTCCGGTGCTAGCGACGGATCTCGCATGGATGGAATGACCACATACATCGAAGGATCTTCGATCGGAATTCTGCCAATGTTGGGATCAGTGTGAGCGAGTTCAACTTGTGCAACTGAATCGGCGATGAGTACTGATCCGATCCAGTATTGATCCTGATGATTGTGAGATTCAAATCGAGGCAGTTCTGACAGAGCGCAATCGATTTTGAGAATCGCTTCATTGTGATTTGTAATCCGGCGAGTGACTCGTTCTCGTAGCTGAGAATCTGCTGCATCAACATCGCGCTCATCGACGAGTTGTAAAAATAATCGCTGAGCATCCAAGCTCGATACAACCATCGTCGATCGATACTCTTGAGCGTTTGCAAGCTTGACCCCTACTACTTTGCCATCGTCGATTAAGACTTGCTTGACCTGCTGCTCGGTGCGAATTTCTCCTCCTAAATCTTGTACGCAGCGCACAAGAGCTTGGGTCAATGCGCCCGTGCCGCCTTTCGGACGTGCCATGCCGGGATTGTGCCGCATTGCCATCATGATTGAACCCACTGCCATATTCTTCTGAGAAGGAGGCGTACTCAGTTCGGCAGCGAGTCTAGCAAGCGGAGCTTTGAGAAATTCTGAATCGAAATATTCATTGATCACATCAAGCGGGCTAGTAAACATGGTGCGGATAAAATCAAGCGTTTCATCGGCTGATCCCATCAATGAAAAGAGATCTTTGATTTTGCTCATATCATAGTTGCCTGCCATGTCTACAATCGACTTGGGGGGCGCATTGAATGTTGGGGTGAGCATTCCAATCACACGCTGCCAAAAGTCAATAAATTCGCCATATTTCTGGGCATCACGCGGGCTATATCGAGCAATCTCAGCACAGGTTTTTTCAACCGATCGATGAGCAAAGAAGTACTTTCCATCTGGGTGAGGACAAAATACAACTTGATCGCAAAATAAGTACTCTAAGCCGTACTTTTCGAGTTCTAATTCTTGCACGACAGAACCCAGATGGATGAAGAGATGATCGATCGCGCAGGGGTTAAACTTGAATCCAGGAGCCTCTTCTGGTAGCAATTCCTCAGTGGTTGCAGCCCCACCGGGAATCGAATTTTTTTCCAAGAGTAAGACGCTATAGCCAGCTTTGAGCAAGTACGCAGCACAAACCAAAGCATTATGTCCTGCACCAATCAAAATCGCGTCATAACTTTGCATATGAATCAGGTTGAATTGTTAATGCCTAGAGAAGGTAACAATTCTCATGACTTCATCGCATCGCTCAAAAGGGAAGTGTTGCTTCATCCCTAGGAGAGACGAATGACGAAAGGTAATCGCCTTGATTGACTGACAAAACTCCTGAAAGCCTCTTCGCTTCGTTGTCCCGTCTGCCCGCATTTTGTTAAATTGCCTAGCGCAGATCGGTTAATCCTCAAGCGATTCACACATTAAGTAAACTGCCCAAATCGCCATCGCCCGCAAATAATGACTCGCTCGAAATGTCCCTGCTGCGGTAATCGCCTCAGGCGTTCTAAACTGCAATCCATGCTGATAAACCTGCTGCACAACCGACTCAGTAATCGCCCAAGCCTCCGACCTCATCCCCATCTGCATCATAAAAGCAGCAAGACCAAAATTAATGCCAGTCCAGACTTCAAGCGGATGAGTTGCATTTGGATTCTCTGGGGAGCCATCAGGACGAACACCGTTTGCGACCCCAATTGTAACTCCCATTTTCTGATTAAATTTCACAAAGCAAGCGTCGTAAACGGTTTGAAGTGATGATTTTGTACAGTCGATTGGGACAATATCAGGTAAGTTCAATAACTTGGCATAGAACTGTCCACAGAGTTGATCTGCCATGACGATATCAGAGCCGCTCTCGCTGTCTAAGCGGTAATAAGTTCCGTTCCATAGCTTCTCTTGATAGACCGGACGAGCTTGAGCAAGCCAATCCTGGTACAGTTCAACCGGACGATCGAGAATTTCACCCATCGCGATCGCACTTTCTAATGCCGCGATCCACAATCCGCCACAGTAAGCACTCACTCCTTGCAATCGCCAATCATCAAAGGTCTGATCGGGTGCGCCAGAGTTCTCAGGAATGCCATCGTCGTCGAGGTCAAATTGTTTGAGATAGAGCAACGTTTCAACGATCGCTTCCCAACAGTCTGCTAAAAACTCAACATCCGTTGCACCTGTGAATAAGTAATCTCGATAGACTTGCAGCACAAAATCCGAACCCAGATCTTTCCACAAATTGCAATCTTGATAAGCCGTATAGTTCGTTTTCTCCCACACATGCTCATTCGGTGCGCCCAAGTCATGTGGAGTTGCCCCTTTTACTTTCCGAAGCGCCATCGGACTCTCGGATCCAATTGTGTAATAGTAACCAATCACGCGAGTGCGATCGTCTTGAGCGGGAATCGCCCGTGCAAAAGCAAGCATCACCGATTTCTCTAACTTTTCCCACAGCATCAACAGCCCAAACGACCCATACAATCGCACATCTAAGCTCTCATACCAGCGATAGTCAATACATTCTAGTACCGCAAACTGTCCCACTGGATCGCGCTCATCTGCCGCACTCCACAACGTGCCGCCTTGGGTCAGATCATAGAGTTCATTGAACAATGCCATCTTGAACCAATCCGGCAAATCAAGTCGATCGAGAATCGGCTGTTGCCAAGCTTGAATCTTTTCTTGCCACGATCGCAGATGTCTCAAAGCAGTTCGAGCGATCGACCCGGCATTCTGACCATTTCGCCCAAAGAAATCCGTATATCGTCGAAAGTACTCCACGCCTTGAGCAAATTCAGTCACTGGAAAATCCCAACTCAGCACGAAAGGAATCTGCATCGTTTGCCCTGGTTTGAGAGTAAATCGTACCGCGATCGCACTCCCCAGCGTCTCTCCAGTAGACGGCGTTTCATCGTCTCGATCTTGGAGTAACCCTGATTGAGAAAAGCTTTTCCACAGTTCTGAGATCTCTAGCCAGCGAGTATCGTAAAAAACTTCCCAAAGATAAGGATTGAGATTTGTCGCGATCGCCCATTGCCCATCTCCTTCAGTCGGTTGATCAAACTGCCGAGACATGACGATCGCGAGTTGATGCTCATTGCCCGTTAGTAAATTAAAATTTCCTGTACTTTCTCGCATTCGAGGCTGATATTCATACACTGGGCTGCCATCTTCTCGGATACGAATCTCTGGCGATTTTAGTGCATTCGTAAACCAGCCCACCATATTCTGCCAAGTCAGCATAATGCTTAATGTGATCGGCTGATCGCTCGGATTATGCGCTGTCCATTGAAACACTGCCACCGGATAGCTCGTTTCCTGATAGTTCTGAGCAATGATCGGCGAGAACTGTTCACAAGTCAGATGAGCCTGAAACACATTCTCATACTGAAACCAACTGCGCGGATACAACGCCGAGTAAGTTCCTCCTGCTTCAGGATAAGCATGTTCGACACTGGAATCCGTCGTTAACCGATAAGCCTGAGACTGTTCCCCAACTTGCTCAAACACACTAAACTGACAACCCGGCATCGACTCAAACACATGCTCTCCGCCATCGATATGCCAGAGGTTAAAGTCGCCCTTCGACGATCGCCCAATGCACCCTGCCCCAAATCCTCCCAGCGGCGCACCATGCCAAGCCCCATCGTCCAAATTACTGGGATAGCGCACAGTATAAGGCTTTTCCCATCCTTTCCCAATCGGACGTTTCCAGGCGCAATTTGGGATCTGAAAAGATTGAGTCATGTTAAGTTCAGCGATCGGCAATGCTCAATATACTACGATCGAGCTACTTCGCCGATTTCGTATAATTCAATGTCCGACATTCCATCGCTATCAGAGTTAGAGTTTTTCCCTTATATTGACTCAGCAGGTCAATTGTTAGAGCAGTTTCAAGGCAAAATTGGGATCTATGCCATCTTTGACCAAGAGAAAACGTTAAAATTTGTCGGCTTCTCGCGAGATGTGTTCTTGAGTTTGAGACAGCATCTTGTCAGATGTCCACTCGATTGCTATTGGGTAAAAGTCAGTTTAATCGATCAACCGAATCGTGCAATTTTAGAAACGACTCGAACGGTTTGGATGGAAGAAAATGATCAACCTTTAGCGGATGAAGCGAAATGGACGCAAGCGATTCAGGTGAAAGACTTGATGACAGAAGCGGAGCGATCGACCTATGAGAATGCCCTAGACGAATTTTCTCAAATTAAGGCATTAAAGAATGTTGCCCGTCGAGTCGAATCTGAAATCATGACTCAACTGAGGGCGCGGAACGTTCAAGCTGAGATTCGATTTAATCCAAAGCTTAAAGAAGAAGGATTACTAGACTTGAAATAGTACGATGAGAGATCAGATTTGTGCTTCAACAATTTCTCTCAGAGCGTACTCGATTCTCGATTCACGCACCCTGATCACAGCGAATTTCTAACATAAATCCATCAGGATCATAGAAATAGATTCCTCTCCCCGTCGGACGACTCACTGGGCCATGATCGATCGTCACCTGGTAATGATGCAACACTTCAACCGCTCGATCGAATAACTCCGGCGCAATATCAAATGCGAAATGATTCATCCGAGTAAACTGCTTTTTCGGGTCAGGATCAGGCGGCGACAGTTCCGGCTCCCAAAACAAATCAATAATTGTCCCATCTGGCGTTTTAAAGTTGGCAATCTTCCCGGCTGCCACTTCCGCTTTCAACGTCTCAGGAACTTCCGCCCCCGTCAATTCATGCAACCCCAACACCGTGCCATAGAAATGCCGCGCCACCTGCAAATCCCTCACATTCAACGCCAAGTGATGCACTTCACGAAGACAGCCTGCCAGCGAAACCATTGAAGTTTGAGAAGTAGAAAGCATAGTTAATCCGCTTGAATAAGTGAACCGATCGCTTTAAGTCCTTGCAGAAGTTGAACTCGCTCCTGCTCATTTTCGAGTAACCGATAAGTCATCGATCGAGCATACTGATTTGAAGTTTGATCAAGTTTGAGAAAAATTGCCTCTCGCCCATTACTCACCAATCCAAACAAATCTGATTGTGAAGTCGGAGCGCTCAATAAATAAGTTAACGCTTGTGGAATTCCTACGGTCACATCTAATCTTGCAGGTTTTGATTCGATCGTCAAAATCCAAAGCTTCTCCTGCACCACAAGAATATCGACCTTGCCTTGAATTGGCGAATCTATAGATTAGATAAAGGTAGCGACTTCTACAGGGCGTTCTTGCGTTAAAGTCTTGCGTTGCCTTCGGCACAGCGAAGCTGCCCGCGTTTGATGCGATCGATTTGATGGAGGGTTTCGGCAGTGAGGTAGCTTTCGCCACAATCTGGGCAGCTAATCACGGGGACGTTCTTGATGACGAGCAGAGTTTCGCCTTTGCCATAGCTGCGAGAGATGTGCCGAATTCGAGCGTTTCCTTGTCCACAGATATCACAGAGCATGGCAGTGGGAGGGGTTTAGAGAAGGTACACAGTAATGATGACAACTTTGTCGGTTACTCCAAGTTTAGCAATGACTTCTACTTTGGAGTTGTCTAGGGTGATGCCGCAGATGCGATATTTCCATTCGCTTGTTGTGCAAACCCTACGGGAAGCGAAGCTACCGTTTTGACGTTCCAGAATACTTCCGCTCAGGATAGCTTGCTCGATATCCAAAATGGAGAGGTTGTCGTCTTCCATTTCTTCTTCGGCATGGAGCGTCATGACATATTGATTTTGATGGATTTTTTCCTGCATTCGCTGCAAGATTTGTTCAAACACAGTGGATCATTGATAGGGCAGGATTCTATTGAACTCGATAAAGTGTCTGCGATCGCACTTTGAGATGAAACGATCTCACTTCAGCATAGAAATTTCTGTCTTTGAGATAGAACGAACACTTCGTGAAGCGGAGCTACCGCACTTTGAGATAGAAATTTCTCACTTCAACACAGAAACTTTTATCTCCGAGACTGAACGATTGCACTTTGAGATAGAGATTTCTCACTTCAACACAGAAACTTTTATCTCCGAGACTAAACGAACACTTCGTGAAGCGGAGCTACCGCACTTCAGATTAGAAACTTTTATCTTTGAGTCGAAATGCTCCATCGTGGAGCAGATTCGTTTTCGATCAAGGCATCAGTTGAAAAGCTTGAATCAAAGTTTGGTCTAATCGATCGAGGTATTGAGTTCCAAGTGTTCCTAATTGTTTTGCAATTAGTTGTCGGCTTACGGTTGTCATGCGGGTGACTCGAACTTTAGAAGAAATTCGCAGTCCGGTTTGGGGAAAGTCTGAGTCTGAATCTAGCAGTGCAAATTCTGTAGGACTGAGTTGATTGACCCGTTGTGAGGAGATAAAGCAGAGAGTGAACTCATCTAGGGTGGAGTCTGCGGCAAGAATGACTGCGGGGCGGAGTTTGGTTTGGCTAAGATCGGTAAATGGAAACTCAACCAGCACGATGTTGCCTTTGGTTAGTCCCATTGAATTGGCTCTCCGTCTTCGATCGTGTAAATGTCAGGTTCGTCATGCAAAAAGTCGAAGGCTTTGCCTCGATCGCTGAGATGGGCGAGTTCGAGAGTGGAAGGATAGGGAGTCTCGCCGTAGAGTTTGGCTTCAAAGAGAGAGCGTTCTTCTTGAGAGAGCGATCGAATGGCTTGAACGAGAGATTCGACTAGCTGAGTGTTCATGAGTTGGCTCAGGTCATGGGTTGATCTTACTTGCTTCGATCATGCCTTATCTTTGGGGTGCGATCGCGGTTTAGATAAGAGCGATCGTTGAATGATTTTTACAGAATGATGCGAACACTCTGTGAAGCGAAGCTACCGTATTAAAGAAACCTGGGGATTGAAGAGCGATCGTTCTAAAAAACATTACGCTTGTATGAAATCCTGCGCTGAATGGATGTAGTGATTTTCGTACCTTTCGGTATTGCGGCTTATACGTAGAAGAATTGATCGCTCCCAATCTCGGTTTCGGTTCCGTGTTCATCGTTCCGCCCTCCTCGCCTGCCTCCTCACTCTTCTCTTCTCGCTCTCCAGTTGGGTTGCAGTTCCCACTGCAACCGAGAAACCGAAGGAAAAACTCAAGGAATGGCACATTAACGGGATTCTGGCAGCTTTAGAGGATAGCTATCCTGGTGTGAAAGAGAAAGCTTTTGACGCATTTAGTGGGCTTAATGCTGAGGATTTGAAACTGTTTCCTAAGCAGTCAGAAGAGATAACTCAGATTCCGTCTCGACTCCCTCACCCTCTGGAAATACCTCAATCAAGCCAAAAACATCATCGCCGCTCATCTAATCTTTTGGGCTACGCTCATCTTCGCCTATCCCAAAAACACCTGGGTTCAAGCCATTTTCTTCTGGAATCCCTGGGTACGTAAAATCGGCGGCGTTGGCTATGTCGGCTTTCTCCTCGCTTGGGTTCCCTTCCTCCGTCGCAAACTCTTTGAACCCTTCAAAGTCTCCCTCCTTGCCGATGCCCGCCTCAGCAGCTTTGATCCCAAAGCCTATTTTCCTGAATCCAATGTGAATCTCGTCGGTTCTCGTCACTCGGCTCCACTTAATCAAGCGATTCATAACATCCAAGGACAAATCATTCTCGAAGGCAGTTCTGGCTTAGGCAAATCCCTATTCTTGCGTCATTTAGCCCAACAGAGCGATCGCATCGTTGTCTTCCTCCCCGCCAGAAAATGCGAAAACGGCGTAATCGAAGCCATCCAAGCCAAACTGCATGGACAGGCACAAGACGCAGAATTCCTCAAAAATCTGATTTACAGTGGCGCGATCGACATCTGCATCGACGGCTTAAACGAAGTCAGTGCCGACACCCGCGCCAAAATCAGCCAATTTGTCGAAAGCTACTTCAAAGGCAACATCATTTTGACCACCCAACCGATCGAATGGATCGCCCCCACCACTGCCAAAATCTACGAACTCCAACCGCTTGAAATCGATCAAATCGAAACCTTCTTACTTTCGAGACAAGCGATCGTTGCTCCCAACCATGAATCCGACTACATCAAATCCTGTCGCGAGTACCTCACCCAAGCACTCGACTCTAAGCAATTTCCCGAAGAACTTGCTGCAACTCAACGGATTCTTTCTAATCCGATGGATTTAACGATCGTCGCTCAGATGATTGCTTTGGGTAAAACGCCTGATCTGTTTGGGTTACAAAAGCAGCAGTATGAATTGATGGCGGAGGATTATCGCGATCGATGGAGTCAAGCTTTTCCCCTGAAGAAATTCTCAGAAGCCCTTTACCAACTTCGGCTCAACGATGAGAAAGCCATTCCAAACGATAAATTTCTTCAAGAACTGCTCAGCATGGAAGACGAGAAATACAAAATGGTCGTCAGTCGCCAATGGAAAGATCCGCAAGGCGAACCCAAACAAGAATGGTATTGCCGCCACGATAAGATCATGGAATTCTTCATTGTGCAAACTTTCCTAGGCGATACCGAAACCGCACAAAATCGGCTCATCGATCACATGGGAGATTCAAGATTTCGAGGCGTTTACTTTTTACTAGCGACCTTGCTTCCTCTAGAAGAAGCCGCAGATTTACGTGAAGAACTCATCCTTTATCCCGCAGAGAGTAAGGATCACACAGTCAGCGATACTTTTGTTCAACTATTCCACAGTCGCACCACTTTAGAGGAAACAGAAGCATCTTCTCGAACTAACCTCCAGCCAACGCCTCGCCTCAACTAAGCTCGATCGCACCAAATTTTCAACACAGATACATTCAGATCGTGTAGCAGTCCTGAATGATTAATCGTAAAACGCAAAATTGGTTGTGCCCCCTAGATCCCCCAGTCTGGGGAACTTTGAGCAGAAGAAACTCTCCAATTCTGAGGCTTGCTCACACTTCAAAGCCCCTCATTTTTGGGGGATTTAGAGGGCTGCGTCGAGAATTCACACCTCAGATTGGATTGCTATGGAAGTAAAAGTTGCATGGTCAAGTCTGCTTAATTCTCCCTCTCGTCTTACCACGTCTCCACGATCGTTTTCAATCCTGTCACCAATCGTTGAATTCCCGCGATCGCCGTTTCCTTCTCCAATGCCCCATATCCCACTCGCAAATAACATCCCTCTTTCAATCCAAACGTAAATCCCGGCAACACGGCAACTCGATGATCTCGAATCAATTGCTGCACCAACGCCATCGAATCCAAATCGGTATGCACTTTGAGCAGAAAGTAAAAGGCTCCTTCTGCTTTCGGAACCGTACACAGATGCGGAATCGTCTCCAATTCTGCTAGGACAATTTCTCTAACTTGAGCGATCGCGGTTAATTTCTCCTGACAATACGATCGCCCCACTTGCAAAGCTCCCACTGCTGCAAATTGAGACACGACCGCCGGACAAATCACATTTGTATCCTGAATTTTCTGCACCGATTCCAGTAAAAACTTCGGAATCACCAGATATCCAATCCGCCAACTCGCAAATCCATACGCCTTCGACAAACTAAAAATTGAAATCGTATGATTCGCACTTTCTGCAATGCTCGCTGCCGAGAAATGCTCAACCCCATACGTAAAATATTCGTAAGCTTCATCCGTAATGTGAAAACAATTCTGCTCACGACACATCTGATTCACTTCGCGCAATGCCGATTCAGCATAGACCGCCCCCGTGGGATTATTGGGTGAAATCGTCACGACCGCACGAGTTCTCTCTGTCATTGCCGCCCGCATCAAATCCGGCTGAATCTGATAATTCTCATCCGTCGGCACTAAAACCGCTCGACAACTTGCCAGATCGATCGCCATTTCATGATTAAAGTAAAACGGCGTTTGCAAAATAATCTCATCCCCCGGATCTGCGATCGCCAAAACCACATTCAAAAACGCCATATTGCTCCCAGCCGTCACCACAATTTCGCGCTGGCTTAAATCAATTCGATTTTCTGTGGTCAATTTCTCAGCAATCACCCGCTTCAATTCTGGAATCCCTTCGACCGCTTGATACTTATGATTCGCCGGACAACTGAGAAATTCAGTAATTTTTGCGATCGCTTCCTCTGGTGGCGGATAATTCACCACCCCTTGCCCTAATGAAATCGTCCCAGGCGTTTGCCGAATTAGATCTCCTACGATCGGGATAATCGGAGACTGTACTGCTCTCATCCGCACCGAATCCTGCATCTCTAAATCTCTCCCGTCCAAAATCCAAAATCCTTCTCTAACTCTGGCACAATGTTCAGTACTCATTTACTCGAATGAAGCATCATGATCTCTACGCTACAAAACGCTCTCACCAACCGCCGCGCCCTCAAAATCATCAGCGGCTTAAACAACTTTGATGCCAACAATGTCGCCTCGGTAATCAAAGCAGCCGATCGCGGCGGTGCAACTTTCGTCGATATCGCGGCCGATGCCAACTTGATCCGCATGGCAAAACAGTTAACCACTCTCCCCATCTGCGTCTCGGCTGTCGTTCCCGAAGCCTTCACGATGGCAGTGGCATCCGGTGCAGACCTGATTGAAATCGGCAACTTTGATAGTTTCTATGCTCAAGGTCGCCGCTTTGAAGCGGAAGAAGTCTTAGCTCTAACTCAAGCCACCCGCGCCCTTCTGCCCAATATCATGCTGTCTGTAACCGTGCCTCACATTCTGCCACTTGACCAACAAGTTGAACTGGCAGAAAACTTAGTCAAGGCAGGCGCAGACATCATCCAAACCGAAGGCGGTACATCTTCTAGCCCCGAACATGCTGGAGCATTAGGATTGATCGAAAAAGCCGCTCCAACTTTGGCAGCCGCTTATGAAATTTCTAGAGCCGTAACGGTTCCCGTTCTTTGTGCATCGGGTCTATCGAGCGTTACTGCACCTTTGGCGATCGCTTCCGGTGCTTCTGGTATCGGTGTCGGCAGTGCCGTTCACAAACTCAACGATGAACTGGCAATGATCGCCGTTGTGCGTTCCTTGGTCGAATCCCTCGATCGCGCATCCGTCAACGTTTAAAACTAAAAAACCGGAACAGCCTCAAACTGTTCCGGTTTAAATCTTTGAGTCACTTAGAGCAATCGGAAAATAAACGGATAGCGATACTCTTCATCCGGCTTCGTAATGCAGTGCAGCAAAGCCATGATCGTCAATCCCCAATGCACTAGAAATCCGAACGCAATCACTGGGAAAAACAGCAATCCGCCCAACCCAAACGTGATGAATGAGAGAAATGCGATCGGCGTACCAATGACGATCGCCCAAAACCAAACATTCAAGTGAAAATTCATCGACTCTTTCGCGTTGGCTTTGACCACCGGATCATCTGAGAGCAAATTGATCGCAAACGGCACCCCAAACGAAAACAGAGTTGTACTAAAGAAAATCGATCCATGGCTTAAGCAGGATAACAAGCGGCGCTTATCGGGATTAAAAGTACTTTGCATCCTGGATTTCTCCTATATAGCTTTCTCATTACAGGCTGATCTTATCGTTTTGTATCCTGCCTGTAGTAGTGGAGCTTACCGCACTTCCACCCGTCCCTGCCTTTTCCTTTAGACATATTCATTTCAAACAAAAATAACCTTTAGGGGCACGATCGACCCCCAATGAAGTGCATTAAACCCCTCGCGGCGGCGGAATCTCCATCGGTTGAGGTATATTTTGCGCGTTCAAAATCAATCGATATCGGCGTAAAACTGACTGACTATAAGCCGCAATACTTGGATACCGATACCCTGCATAATATTCGGGTCTTGTCGAAGTATATTTCTCCGGTTTTCCGCTATACCACCAAGCCGCAACTCGTTGAATCGCGATCACCACATTGCCACGACTCGCCGCGATCGACTTCTGCCAATACTGATTCAATTTGAAATCCACGATCGCAATTTGCAAATCAGGACTCGCCAAAAAGTCCTTTCTCGAAACAGAAAACCCCAACGCTTCTTTCGACCATTTTGGCAAATTTTCTGGCATCACTTGAGCATATCCCAACGCTCCAGAATGCCGATTTACTGCTTGGAAATTCGCACCACTTTCCTGTCCAATAATTGCTTGTCGAATCAGCGTTACCTCTGGCGCAACCTGCATTTGAGGCTCAATCACCGAACTCATAAATGGCAAAAACGAATCAGCAATATCCGTCGCATGAACAGGCGTATTTGCACCCATTGGAAACGCGATCGTCAACACAATAATGCTCGTAATCTCAGGCAAACGAAACCGATTGAAAAAGCTCTTCGCTTGAAAATTCAGACTCATTAAGTTAGGGATGAAACGAACTTTGAAAAGTCTACATGGATTTGTGACAATTGATAAACGTGATTGGATTTTCTAATACATTTAGCAAAATGAAATGGAATAAAAAGAATTTGCCTCCATAAAAAGTTCCAAACAAAAAAAGGCTGGGCATCTCAGACACCCAGCCTTCCAAATTCAGATTAAAAAAGACTTAGACCGCAGCAGCCGTTTTGTTAGTCACTGCATTCAATTCGCCTTTCTTGTATTTCACAGCAAACAATTCCATCGGTTGCTGCTTGATCGAGCTTGCTTGACCTGCTGCACCAAACTGGCTGTAACGGTCAGCACAAACTTTCTGCATGTACTTGATCGACGGCTTCAAGAAATGGCGAGGATCAAACTCCTTCGCATTAGATGCCAACGCTTCACGAACCGCAGCCGTAATTGCCAAACGGTTATCGGTATCGATGTTCACTTTACGAACACCCGACTTGATGCCCTTTTGAATTTCTTCAACTGGAACACCATAGGTTTCAGGAATCGCACCCCCGTACTGGTTGATCAACGCGATCAAATCTTCAGGCACAGAAGAAGAACCGTGCATCACCAGGTGAGTATTCGGCAAACGACGGTGAATCTCTTCAATCCGGCTGATTGCCAAAATTTCACCCGTCGGCTTACGAGTAAACTTGTAAGCCCCGTGGCTGGTTCCAATCGCAACCGCCAAAGCATCTACTTGAGTGCGCTCAACGAAATCAACCGCCTCATCCGGATCGGTCAAGAGCATCGAGTGATCCAATTCACCTTCAAACCCGTGTCCGTCTTCTGCTTCACCCTTTCCGGTTTCAAGCGATCCGAGACAGCCCAACTCACCTTCAACCGAAGCGCCGATCGCATGAGCAACCTTCACCACTTCAGAAGTGACCGCCACGTTATATTCGTAGCTCGAAGGAGTCTTCGCATCTGCTTCGAGTGAACCGTCCATCATGACGCTGGTGAAATTATTCTTCAGCGCCGTATAGCAAGTTGCAGGCTCATTTCCATGATCTTGGTGCATCGCGATCGGAAGATGAGGATAAGTTTCCACTGCCGCCAAAATCAAGTGACGGAGGAAATTTTCACCAGCGTAGTTCCGCGCACCACGCGAAGCTTGCAGAATGACCGGGCTATCGGTTTCATGGGCAGCAAACATGATCGATTGGATCTGCTCCATGTTATTGACGTTAAATGCAGGGATGCCGTAACCGTTTTCAGCCGCGTGATCCAGCAACAGCCGCATCGGGACAAGCGCCATATCGAATTCTCCTGGTTATCTCAGCAAGGTCTGTTTTCACAAACTTAATTGTTACGATAATCTTAAGACAATTTTTGCCTCTGTAGCCGTCAATTTTCTAAGTTTATTAGGTAAAAATAGCTATTAAACATTCTGATTGATTTTTGACTGATTAATAAGTCGAATCAAAACGCGATCGCAAAAGTCGATTCAAACCCTTACACTCGCGTTTTGAGGGTCATCTCGTTCAATTTGGCGGCATGATTACCCGACGAGCTAACCCCAGCGATCTCAACGCTTGAATTGCCCACCAAGTCATATCAACCTCCCACCATTTCCGTCCTGCCTTCGCTACATTCGGCTGAGCGTGATGGTTGTTATGCCACCCTTCTCCATAGGTAAGAATCGCCGCCCACCAAAGATTGCGCGAATTATCCTCAATCTCATAAGTTCTGTAGCCAAAGAGATGCGTCACCGAATTAATAAACCAAGTGCTGTGCCATAGCAACACAGCCCGCAGCACAAATCCATAGATTACAAACGACCACCCTCCTAACCAGTAAAGCAGCAGCACCACTGGAATTTGTAGCATCAAGAAGTTGGGAGTGCGATCGAGCCATCGATAGAACGGCTCTTTGTCCAAATCCGGTGCAAATTTCCGGTAGGAGTTGTAATCAAAAAATTTCTGACGAGGATAAAGCACCCACAGCATATGGCTCCACCAGAAGCCGCGCCGTGCCGAATATGGATCGTTATCCGTATCTTCTGTATGCAAATGGTGCATCCGATGACCCGCGACCCAGAAAATTGGACCTCCCTGCATTGCCAATGTCCCAATCACGGTCAATGCGTATTCCAAAGGCTTGGGAACTTGTAAGCTCCGATGCGTCAGCAATCGGTGATAGCCCAAACAAATCCCAATACTGCCAAATAACCAATGTAGAAAGAGCATTACTCCCAGCGCTTTCCAGGAAAAATAGAACGGAGCCAGCAGCGCCAGAGCATGAAATGCCCCAAAGAAAACCACGTTCGCCCACTCCAATTTCAGGGCTGGTTCAGAGTTGACTTGAACAGAATTAGAAGTCATGAAAATCCCTTACTGAATTGACTACCGATCGACCAGAACTTAGGACGATCGAATTTGCATCACTCAACTCACGACAAATCCGTTACAGTTGAGAAACACATTTGCAAGTGACACTTGCATTTCTAGACTAACAAACGAGTGCATTTAAATGCAAGTGTCACTTGCATATTTATTTCTAAAGACATGCCTACTCCACGCAACCCGACCCGGCAACGCCTGATTCAAGCAGCCTTAGAGCTATTTACGGCAAACGGAATTACTGACACCACAACAAAGCAAATCGCCGAATTAGCTGACGTAAATGAAGTGACTCTGTTTCGGCATTTTGGCAACAAACACGGGTTATTGCTAGCAGCGATTGAGGAAGCCGCTGTTTTCACCCAACTCGGTCAAACTTTAGTCCAGCGAGCGAATCAAGCCGATTACATCGACCAAGCGCTGAAAGAATATGCAATTGCCTGTTTAGAAGCATTAGAACAAGTCCCAGAAATGGTGCGTTCGGTCGTGGGCGAAGCGGGACAATACCCGACCGAAAATCGAGAAGCTTTAGGACGGGGGCTGACTCAAGCCAATCGCTATGTCGCGGAATATTTCGATCAGGTGATTCATCGCCGTCAAATGCAACCCAATCTATCGGCTGAAAGTCTTGCTAGTCTACTTAATGGAATGCTTTTAGGCTATGCCGTCATTGAGTTTACAAGCGAATTTCATGAACTTTGGCAAAGTCGCGACGATTTTTTAACCAATCTTGTAACTCTATTTCTACAAGGAGCAATTCAGCCGACAAATTCTGAATCTTCAGGAGTTCGTGATCTCCCTGCGGATATCGTGCATCTGATTTTGCAGCGTGCAAAGAAGCAAGGAATCCAAGATTATGCAATCGCATACGTATTATTTGGCGCAGGCCTAAGTGCGCAAGAAATCACTGAACTCACTCGATCAGACTGTCATTCCAAACAGATTCAGCTTCCAACGCGCCAAGTTCCTCTCAATCAATGGATTTTAGGCAAACGCTACGGTTCTTATACGAAAAATCCGCTGACTCAATGGCTGAAAACCCGCAAAGATTTACTTCCTGCACTGTTCTTAAACGCCGAGAATCAACCCGCAACAGAAGCTGATCTGCTTCAATATTGGAATCATTGGGTCGAAGGAGTTTCCAATCAACCCACGATCGAACAAGCCTATCAAACTTGGTGTGTCGATCTTTTAACGCGAGGAATTACGATCGCAGATTTGAAAATATTGACCCAGCAACCCGAAGCAAAACTTCAACCTTTTGTCGATCGAGCAAGAGAAAAACTCGCTCTAGAACAAGTAATCCGTCTTGATCAATCTCCTCGGTTAAGCGCGAAATAGACTACAGAATGCCTCAGTAGTTTTGCTAAGCTCTGCGGAGATTGCTTAATATCTACTCCTGAAAAGTACGGAATTCTTCCAGATCTATACGTGTAAATGCGCCTCAATTTCTGTCAGTTATTTTTACGATTAAACGGCTAGGAAACTAAATCAATAAAACTACCTAGGAATTTGCTAAAAACGCTTTCCTTGTTCTCAAAAACCACACAGAAGATTTATCAATTTACAGTATTTTCTGGATAAGAATAAAGGAACTCTAGTGTTAGTTTAATGCTAGATAAATCCGCCTTCTCAATCTAAACGAAGCGGATTCTTTCAACTTACACACCGATTTACCTCCATCTTCACGAGCTTTATGGCAATTGAAGCGACAAATACCAGCCCTGCATGGAGTAATGCACTGGCGAGAACATTATCAGATCTGTATGAACAGCGTGCAACAGGAGAACTGTTTGTCACTAGCAAATCCTCTGCTCCGTGGCGACTCTATTTCTATGCAGGCTGTCTCGTCTATGCGACTGGCGGAAATCATGCGGTACGGCGATGGTATCGCGCGCTCCGTCAGCATTGCTACTTCTCGACTGAGATGCAATGGCAACCTCGCCCACAAAGCAGTGATATTGGCTGGGAACTCGATTTACTAAATCATGCTGTTGAGAAACAACAAATCAACGCATCTGAAGCAAAATCTGTTCTCCAGACGATCGCTCAAGAAGTGATTTTCACTTTAATGAAGCAATCCAAGCTCAATCATCAGTGGCGACCCGATCATTTAATTGAACCGCGTCTTGCCTTTCTTCCCATTGAGCCAGTACTCGAGAATGTGACCATACTCCAGTCAAACTGGGAAAGCGCTGGACTTGAAACCGTGGCTCACCAAATATCACCCAATTTCTTGCCCGATCTTGCCCCAATTCTGCTTAAGCCAAGACAGCTAGAATTCAGTGTTTCTCCGATCATTTACCAGAATCTCACTCGGTTTTTGCAAGGAACACATAGCCTCTGGGATGTCGCGGTTGCAATGCAAAGACCTCTTCCTAGCATTCTCCGTGCCCTATTGCCTTGGATTCAAAACGGCATAATTGAGCTACAAGAGATTGCAGATCTCCCGCTGCCAACTTCTCAACCCGAAGTCCCAACTTTCCGATCTTGTGCATCGCCAAAGGCATTGATCGCCTGTATTGACGATAGCCCACTTATTGGACACACTCTGTCGCATATCTTAAATCCGATAGGATATGAAGTCCTCCCCATTGCGAATCCTCTTCAAGGCATTACAACCTTGCTCGATCGCAAGCCCGATCTGATTTTTCTAGATCTCATCATGCCAAACACTAACGGCTATGAACTCTGTAGTTTTTTGAGAAAGACTTCTGTGTTTGAGAAAACACCGATCGTCATTCTGACAGATAGCGACACAATTATCGATCGCGTTCGTGCAAGGATGGCAGGCTCTTCTGAGTTTTTAGCTAAGCCGATTCACCCAGATAAGACGATTCGGACCGTTCAGAAACTTCTCGGAGATAGCACAAGCGAAGCAAAATTACGCCATTCAACTCAAGTTGCAATCGCATAATTTTAGTTACATCTCTCCTCATCTGGGAATACTCAGTCACATATCTACTTAACATAGACTTTTTCTCCTAGATATCTTGTTCTCTCGCTCCTAGTAAAGGAAATCTTTTATGGCAACGGTTCTCGTAGTAGATGACACTCGCACAGATTCAGAACTAATTGGCGGTACACTTCGTCAAAATGGATTTGAGATCATTTCAGCAAACAGTAGCGAAGAGGCAAAAAACAAGCTCGGTGACTTCAGACCAGATGCCATCGTTCTGGACATTGTATTGCCCGGTGAAAGTGGATTTGAACTTTGTCGATCCCTAAAAGCGAATCCTGTAACCAGTGACATCCCGATTGTTCTATGTTCGACCAAGGATGGCGAAATCGACCGATTTTGGGGGATGAAGCAAGGTGCTTCGTCCTATCTTACCAAACCAATTAATCCAGAAGAACTGATTCGTACTGTTCGATTGCTCATCAGCATCTGACCTTGAAAATAGAGATCTCCTTTCAATGACAAGCACCCCATCTACTTCAGTTCGTTCTCAGCATTTTCTGAGATTTACTCTGTCTCCTAGCACCCAAACCATGCTAGCAACCGATCGAGTAACTGAAATCATTAGTCTCACCCCACAACAGATTGTTCCTCTTCCTGACGTTTTCCCCGAAGTCATTGGAGTACACAATTGGCGCGGCGAGGTTTTATGGCTTGTGGATCTAGGGTATTTGCTTGGAACTGAACCTCTCTTTCATCAGATTATCTCAGGAAATTACAATGCCTTCATAATTCAGCATTCACAAGGTGCTGTTGGCTTAGTCATCAACCAGATTAAACAATCTTTCTGGTGTGATCTTACAGAAATTCAATTGCTTTCAGCAACACAACGCACAACAAAACTCTCACAATGCCTACAAGGGTACTGGACAACACCAGAGGGCGAAACAGTTTGGGTACTCGATAGTGATGCAGTGGTCAACATTCTGCAAAGTCGAAGTGAATTAATGCTGAAAAGACGAACAAGCTAGCTTCACTTTCTGAATCCCCCCTGAAATCAACATTTACTTTCTTAAATAAGGATGCACTATGGTCTCGAACGGAAACTCAGCAAAAAAGCACCCTTCTGCTGCTCAAAACCCTATCCCCGATCTAAACACTGCTCTCCCTAGCCCGCCACCACCCCCGCCCTTGAAGGCTTCGAGCTTGCCTGCGAAGCGTCTTACCTCATCATCAGATGCAAAGCAACCGCCCAAAAAGCTTCCTCTGGAATGGCGGCAGCAAGTCACCCTCAAAGCAATTACGCTCGGTCTTCTCCCAGTCTTAGCACTTGGAGGAATTTCTTATGTCAGCGCAACTCGTTCTATTACTCATCACGCTGCGGAAGCTCAAAAAGCCAGATCGCTTCAACTCTCAGAGAAACTGAGCCAATTCCTTTCTGAGCGCCACCGTGATGTTCAAGCATTAGCCAGCCTTTCTAATTTCAAAACCACAAAGTTTCGCAGTACTGACAAACTCACTTTAGAGCAACTGAAGGAAGGATATGCTCTTTACGATAGCCTTGCTATTTTTGATTTAGCAGGCTCTCCAATTCTACAAACTGGAGCAACTCCGCTCAGCAATATTCGAGATCGCGACTTCTTTCAGACAGTTCTAAGATCAAATCGTTTAGCGATGAGTCATGTAGAGGCTCAGATCTACTTCGCTGCTCCGATTCAAGATACCGCTGGAAGAACGATCGCAATCATGACAGCACGATTGCCAATCGATCGAATTGAGTCTCTACTCAAAACAAGCCTAGAAGCGCAAGACTATCTTTACGATGCCGCAGGAACTCTTTTAGTTGCACCAGATCCATCACAAATTGGTCAAAAGATCGATTCTCAGTTCTCCGATCTCGCTTCACGTCCTAATTTTGAGAAACTGGGTAATCTCGTTTCTGGCAATTTAGAGAATGGCGTAACCCTTCTCCAAAGCATTAATCCGAATCACAATTTTCAAGACTATGTGATTGGATTTGCTAAAACTGTCCCAGTTGCTGGGTTGCCCAACCCGAATTGGGGTGTTGTTTCTGCGGCGAATACTCAAACTGTAATCGATTCGCAGCGTCGGCTAGTTTTCTTGATCGCGATTGGAACACTATCAACAGCAGCTCTAATTGCAGCGATCGCGCTTTTCAGTACCCGACGTGCGACAAAATTAGTTGAAGAGCAAGTGCAAGATTTTCAACGGGCTGAGGAAGAACTCAAGCAAAAACAAATTCGGATGAGTGAGCGATCAAAATTGCTGACTCAGATTGTCGATCGGATGCGACAATCGCTGAAAGAAGAAGATATTCTCAACACAACTGTCAACGAGCTTCGCTATGCGCTCAATACTGATCGCATCATTGTCTATGAATTTCTAGATGATTGGACTGGAAAGATTATTGCCGAATCCGTTGGATCAGGATGGAAGAAGATCATTGGCGAGAAGGTTAATGATCCATTTCGTGAAGGTCTGATTGAACGATATCGCAATGGTCGAGTGCGATCGATGAATGATATTTATGCAGCAGGGCTAACGCGCTGTCATCGCGATATTTTAGAAGGCTTCCAAATTCGCGCTAGCATTGTTGCACCAATTATGCAGAATGACAAATTGATTGGCTTACTTTGCGCTCACGAATGTGCAGGGGCACGTAAATGGGAAGAAGAAGATATTGATCTATTTGCGAAGCTCTCTTCACAGTTGGGATTTGTACTCGAACAGGCATCGCTCCTTGAGAAACAAACTCGAAGTGCTGCTCGATCGAGATTGCTCAATGAAATTGTAGACAACATGCGGCAGTCGCTTAGAGAAGAAGACATTCTCAATACAACTGTCAGTGAATTGCGTTACGCCTTAGATACAGATCGCGTTATTGTCTACTTCTTTGAGTCTAACTGGACAGGTACGATTGTTGCTGAGTCGGTTGCACTAGGGTGGACAAAGATTTTAGGCGAGAAAGTAAATGATCCATTTCGAGAAGGATTGATCGAACGCTACCGAAATGGTCGTGTGCGGGTCATGAACGATGTAAATGCTGAGGAAATTGCAGACTGTCATCGGGATATTCTCGAAGGTTTCCAGATTTGTGCCAGTATTGTTGCCCCAATTGTGCAAAACGGCGACTTGATTGGGCTACTCTGCGCTCATGAATGTACAGGAGCGAGAGAATGGCATCCTGAAGATGTCGATCTATTTGCTAAGCTTTCTACCCAACTTGGATTTGCCTTGGATCAAGCCGCGTTATTGCGGAAACAGATTCGTAGTGCAGATCGATCGAGATTGCTCAATGAGATTGTTGATACGATGCGGCGATCGCAGAAAGAAGAAGACATTCTCAATACGACTGTGAGTGAATTGCGGTATGCGTTACACACCGATCGTGTGATTGTGTATCATTTCCATGATGACTGGAATGGCACGATCATTGCAGAATCAGTGGCATTGGGCTGGGAAAAGATTCTAGGTCAGACTGTGAAAGACCCATTTCGAGAAGGGTTGATTGAACGGTATCGCAATGGTCGTGTCCGCTCAATGAATGACATTCATGCTGAAGGGTTGGCTGATTGTCATCGAGAGATCTTAGAAGGCTTCCAAATTCGCGCCAGCATTGTGGCTCCAATTCTTCAGAATGGCGAGCTAATTGGATTGCTTTGTGCGCATCAATGCTCAGGAGTGCGCAAGTGGGAAGAAGAGGAAATCGATCTTTTCACAAAATTAGCAATCCAACTTGGGTTCGCACTTGATCAGGCGGCTGTATTGCGAAAACAAACGCGAAGTGCAGAACAGTCAAGGCTATTGAGTGAGATTGTTGGCAACATGAGACGATCGATGACTCAAGATGGAGTATTGAATACGACTGTGAGCGAGTTGCGCTATGCGTTGAATACCGATCGTGTCATTGTGTATCGCTTTCATGATGATTGGAACGGCACAATCATTGCAGAATCGGTCGCTGCGGGTTGGCGCAAAATTCTAGGCGAAGTAGTGACTGATCCATTTCGAGAAGGCTTAATTGAGCGGTATCGCAATGGTCGAGTGCGCTCAATGAATGATATTTATGCTGAGGGGCTGACCGATTGCCACCGTGACATTCTAGAAGGCTTTCAGATTCACGCGAGTATCGTTGCACCCATCATTCAAGATAGTAAACTGGTTGGGCTATTATGCGCCCATCAATGTTCAGGCGCACGGCAATGGGAACCTGAAGAGGTTGAATTACTAACTCAGCTTGCGATTCAGCTTGGATTTGCACTGGATCAGACCTCATTGCTAGAGTATACAGAGAAAGCTCGTCAAGAAGCCCGTCAAGAAGCAGATGCGAAAGCAGAAGAACAACGTCAACAAAGAGAGTTTCTGCAAAAACGCGCGTTAGAACTGTTAACCGAAGTTGATCCGGTTTGTAAGGGCGATTTGACGATTCGTGCAAAGGTTACACCCGATGAAGTTGGAACGATCGCAGACTCTTACAATACAATCATCACATCGCTTCGGCAGATTGTAGAACAGGTGCAATCTGCATCTAAGTCAGTAGCAGAAACTGCGTCTGGAAATGAATCTGCGATCGGTGCTTTATCTCATGAAGCAAAGCATCAGATGATGGCAGTGAATGAAGCCCTGAATCAAATTCAAATCATGGTCGAATCAATTCAAGGGGTATCACAACGGGCGAAGCAAGCTGAAATGAGTGTCCAAATTGCAGCACAGACGCTACAAGCGGGAGATGAGGCAATGGATCGCACGGTTTCGGGTATTTCTGCAATTCGAGAAACTGTAGCTGAAACGGCAAAGAAAGTAAAGCGTCTCGGAGAAGCGTCTCAGAAGATTTCACGGGTTGTCAATTTAATTAATGGCTTTGCAGCCCAGACGAATTTACTGGCACTGAATGCTTCGATTGAAGCAGCAAGAGCTGGAGAAGAAGGGGAAGGATTTGCAGTTGTAGCGGAGGAAGTTCGGACTTTGGCACAACAGTCGGCGGCAGCGACAGAAGAAATTGAACAACTCGTCGAAGAAATTCAGAAGCAGACCAGTGATGTGGCTGCTGCCATGGAATCCGGAACTGAACAAGTCGTGACTGGAACACAACTGGTTGAAGAATCCCGTCGTCAATTGAGTCAAATTAGCCAAGTGAGTACGGAAATCAATCAACTGGTTCGCGAAATCTCTCAAGCTGCTACTGCTCAAACTCAGACTTCAGTCACGGTGAGCCAGACAATGCAGCAAGTTTCTGCGATCGCAGAAGATACTTCTAAGAAATCTGAGACTGTAGCAGATTCATTTAACCATCTACTGCAAGTTGCACAAGAACTTCAAGTTAGCGTGGCTCAATTTAAGGTGAGATAGTCTTATGCTTGACCTGGATGCTGCAATTCGTGACCAAGCGTATGAGTTCTTTGTGCAAGAGGCGCAAGAGTTCTTACAGCTTTTAGAAGCTGGAATTCTAGAACTGCGTGAGTCTCGTGATATCCCTAAAGTTCATGCACTGATGCGAGCGGCGCACTCGATTAAAGGTGGAGCCGCTGGAGTCGGATTGCATAGTATTCAGACGATTGCACATCGACTCGAAAATGCGTTTCGGGCATTGTATCAGCAAGATGTTGACCTGGATGTGGAATTAGAAGATCTCTTGCTGCAAGCCTACGATGCGCTGCGATCGCCTTTAATGATGGAGATTGAAACAGGCAGTCATGAGGGAGATGCTGCAATCGAGTTGGCAAATCCGATTTTTGACCAGTTGGAGATTCGCTTAGGAGATGCACTTCAGAGTGAATATCGGCTACCTACTGCGGCTGAATTGGGCATTGATATTGTGCATGAAATCTTTAGCGGAGATGTAACTCATGCCCTAGCTCGGTTAGATCGTGTCTTAGCAAATCCTGATACTGAGCAGGTTACAGGTGAAGTACGCGCTCAAGCAGAGGTGTTTTTTGGGGTGGGGCAATTGGTAAATTTGCCTGGGTTTATGTCGATCGCAAGTGCAACTCTTGATGCGTTGATTCAACAGCCTGAAAATTCTCTATTGATTGGACACATTGCGCTGGCAGATTTTCGTGCGGCACAGACTGCGATTTTAGCGGGAGAGCGCACTCAGGGAGGCTTCCCAAGTCCAGCACTCTTGAACTTCACTCAGCCTCAAGCATCAGAAGTGAAGGGATTTGAGCAGACTGATTCGACGCTAAGGATGAATGCTTCAGATTTGGAAGCAGTATTTGGCGATCGTTATAAAGATCAAGCAGCTTTACAAGAACCATTAAATATTTTTGAGGTCCACGATCTTTCCGATCAGGTTTTAGAAGATTTAGAAACAGAATTATCAGAATATTCGCTTGAAGAATCACCCGTTGATTTAGAAGATTTGGATGCACTATTTCCTGAAGAGCAACTTTCTGATAGCTCGGATATAGATGACGCATTTGCTGAAATTGCATTACTTGCTGAAGAACTAAGAGCCACCGAATTGTCTCAAGTCCCAGTACAGGATTCTCAGCCGATAGAGCAACATTCAGAAATTGATTTTTCAAGCTACGTTCAGAAAGCTACTCCTGTCGAGGCTAAGCCAAAGTCTTCTCCAACTCCGGTAATTCCCTACCTCTCTGGTACGATTAAAGTTGATCTACATCGATTGGAGAAGATTAACAATCTAGTTGGGGAGTTAGTGACAGAAGAGAGTAGTGCAGCCTTGCAAAACCGACAGATGCAAACGGTGTTAGGGGGAATGTCACGCAAACTCATCCATGTCGAGCAGATTGCACGAGATTTACAAGATTGGACAGATTATCATCAGCGTTCAACGGTGAAATGGCAAGCTTCGGCTCGGGCTTCGACTATGACTCAATCATTCGGTCAGTTAGATCATAGCTCGTTTGATCCGTTGCAAATGGACTCCTATAATCGCCTCTGCATCATGGCGCAGGAAGTGATTGAAGAGATTGCTCAACTGGGAGAGTCGGTACGCGATATCGCATTGATTACACAGCAGGGACAACAGTTACAGCGACAGAAGCAGAGAACGCTCAAACAAGTTCGGAATCAATTGGTGCGAGCGCGGATGTTCCCTGTCGGCGATATTTTGCAACGGTTTCCTCGGATGATTCGGGATCTGTCGGCGAAATACGATAAGCAAGTGAGTTTGAAGTTGAGTGGGACTTCGACACTGGTTGATAAGGCAGTGCTAGAGAAATTATTTGATCCATTAGTTCATTTGGTGAGAAATGCCTTTGATCATGGAATTGAACTGCCGAGTGTACGAGAAGCGGCGGGTAAATCTGTCCAAGCGACGATCGAGGTTCGAGCATTTCATCGTGGGAATCAGACCTATATCGAAGTGTGTGACGATGGCGGCGGAATTAATGTTGAGAAAGTGAGAGCGAAAGCGATCGCGCAAAAGTTGATTCCTGAAGAGACTGCACTCTTGTTGCCGAGGGAGCGAGTGTATGAGTTGTTGTTTAGTCCTGGTTTTTCGACTGCTGCACAGGTCAGTGAGCTATCGGGTCGAGGCGTTGGGTTAGATGCAGTCATGTCGCAGATTCGTAGTTTAAAAGGATCGATCGCCATTACTTCGGAACTGGGTAAGGGAACGAGTTTTGTACTGCGGTTTCCGTTGACTCTGACAATCGCGGAGTTGCTAGTCTTTAACATTGATTCGCATCAGATGGCAATTCCAGTGGATAGTTTGGTTGCGATTGTAACCGCTCAACTTGATGAATTTCAGCAGGATGAAGAGCGGGTCACTTATCACTGGCAGGGTCAGGAGATTCCGGTATACTCTAAAGATTCGCTGTCGCAGCATTATCCTTTAATACGAAAAACACAGTTAATCCGCTCTGGAATTCCAATGCCACAAGATGGCAAGATTCCTCTGCTGTTGGTTGCAGGGGAAACAGGGACATTGGCATTGCCGATCGATCAAATTTTGCAACAGCAGGAACTGGTGATTAAGCCGTTTGGAGCATTGATTCTACCGCCGCCTTATTTTTATGGCTGCACAATTCTAGGCGATGGTTCTCTTGTGCCTGTAATTGATGGGCAAGCTTTAGTGACTCATTATCACAACCCAGGTGAGTCTGCTTGGCATTGGGAAACCTTTCAGCCGCTCTCAATGCCTGTCATGCTTAATCATAGGGCTGAGACGATTTTAGTGATTGATGATTCGATGACGGCTCGACAAGCCTTGATCGCAACATTGACGAAATCTGGGTATGAAGTGATTCAGGCTCAAGATGGCAAAGATGCGTTGAAACAATTACAGCAGAGGCATGTCAATATTCAAGCGATTTTCTGTGATGTAGAAATGCCAAAGATGAATGGATTTGAGTTTCTTACCCATTATCGGCGCGAGATGGGTGCAGCGGCACTTCCGGTGATTATGTTAACGTCTCGGAACAGTCAGAAGCATCGTAAGATTGCAGAAGCATTGGGCGCGATCGCATATTTGACAAAGCCTTATCAAGAACCTGTTTTGATTGGCACACTTCGAGAGGCAATCTCTCAGCATTCTCAGGTTCAGCAAGCTCATTCTACTGCGATTGGGGCTTGAACTAGATCAATGAAACTGACTTGGCGCAAGCGATCGAGTTCTGTAATCCGCTGTTTTTCGACATAGGCTTTTTGCTGGTAGAACTGTCCAAGATCAGGGGTAGTGTTAAGGTCGGTTTTCTGCCAGAGGTCAAGGAAGTGGCGGTAGCGTTTTTCACACATGACACGCTCGATCCCTGCGGTGGCGGATCGGATCACGAGGGGCGCTCTTAAGATGTCACTTTTTGTTTTCTCATCTAGCTCAAACAAGGAATACACTTGAGCCATTTCGCGAGGAAAATTGTGGGTACGATCGCGCAATTGCTCTAGGAGATCCGTGTCTAGACTGTCTTGCTCAATGTCTGCAATTTGTCGCCAGAGGAATCGATGGTGAGAGAGGCTAAATTCAAGGTCTTGGGCGGAGATAGCGTTTCGCAGTTCTATGCGGTGTTCTGGCGAATGGAGATAGAGGCGCAGCAGTTGGGCTTCGCATTCTTCGAGCAGGTTGCGATCTCCAGGAGTTTGCCATTTCTGAGATCGACCATGCCAGCGTTGTCCTCGGACTTGGAGTCGGAGATTTTCTTCGATTTGTTGAGCGAGTCGGCTATTGCCTTGGCTGAGCAGTTCAGCACAGTAATGAATGTAGTGGGTTCTGAGGGAAGGGTTGGGCAGGTTGCCGAGCAGCGCCACGATTGCCATAACGGCTTGTTGAAACTGATCGGATTGTTTTAGGTCTTGATTAGCGATCGCGAGTTGAATCTGCCAATCGAGCCAGAGGGGAGCGTGATCGAGGAGATCTTGATAAGCGGTTGCCGAGTGTTTTTTGAGAAAGTCGTCGGGATCTTTGCCATCGGGAATGTTGAGAATCCGAAGTTGGACTTCTCCCTGGTAGGCAAGGGTTGCCACTTCTCCGATCGCACGTTCTGCGGCTTGAACGCCTGCACGATCAGCATCAAAGTTAAAGATAATTCGCTTGGATTCGGTGTAGCGAAGCAGTTGTTTCACTTGAGCAATGCTGAGGGCAGTTCCGAGCGATGCGACTGAGTGGGTAATTCCGGCAGCATGGAGCGCGATCACATCGAAATAGCCCTCGACGACAACGGCTTGGTCTTGTTTGGCAATTGAGCTTTTGGCTTTGTCGAGTCCAAATAGTGTCTTTCCTTTATCGAATAGTTCGGTTTCTGGGGAGTTGAGATATTTTGGCTGTTCGTCGGTGAGGGTTCGTCCTCCGAAGCCAATGACGCGACCTTGCGTATCCTGAATCGGAATCATGAGACGGTTGCGAAAGCGATCGTAATAGCCGTCTCCAGTCTTACGAGGGACGAGTAGACCTGCTTTTTCAACCAGGACGGTTGGATATTTCTTTTGCTCGATGAGGTATTTGCATAGGGTGTCCCATCCAGCGGGGGCATAGCCAAGTTGGAAGGTCTGAATCGTTTCGCTGGAGAGATTGCGATCGCGACGCAGATAGGCGAGTGCGTCTGCTCCTTGAGGTTGTTGGAGAGCGTGTTCGTAAAATTTTGCGGTGATTGCTAGAATTTCGTAAAGCTGTTCTCGAACGGATAGTTGACGTTGAAGTTCTTGACGGTCTTCGGCTTGTAGGGTCTGAACGGAGACTTGATACTTACGAGCAAGATCGAGAACGACTTCGCTGAAGTTGCGTTTGCCCAATTCCATGAGAAATTTAATCGTATTGCCGCCTGCACCGCAGCTAAAGCAATAATAAAATTGTTTGCTGGGGCTGACGGTGAAACTGGGGGATTTGTCATCATGGAACGGGCATAAGCCAACGAAGTCTTTGCCTTGCTTTTTCAAGACGACATGTTCCGAAACAACGTCTACAATGTCGGCGCGTTGTTTGACTTGCTCGATCGTATCGGGATGGAGGCGAGGAACGTTCATGGTCGGCTCTTCGTTGGTACACCTATTCTAGCAGATTACGCTGTAAATAGGAATGAGTTCGTTTAATATACGCTATATATAGCGTTCGATCTCAAGTTTAACACCCTAGATTTGATCATGCAACAGACTCGGCTTCAGGCTCAAATTCAATTTATTGTCGAAATTGACAAGCTGAAACATGTTTTACGACAGACGATTTTGATGGATGGTTCACGGCGGGAAAATGATGCTGAGCATTCTTGGCATTTGGCAATGATGGCGATCGTACTTTCTGAATATGCTAATCCCAAGGTAGATCTGCTGCGAGTTCTGAAAATGGTACTCATTCACGATTTAGTTGAGATCGATGCAGGAGATACGTTTTGTTATGATGCGATCGCCATCCAAGATCAAGCAGAGAGAGAAGCGAAAGCGGCGGATCGATTGTTTGGAATGTTGCCGGAGAATTTGGGGATGGAACTGAGATTGCTGTGGGAGGAATTTGAGGCGAGAGAATCAGTTGATGCTCAGTTTGCGGCGGCACTCGATCGAATCCAGCCTTTGCTACATAACTATAATACGCAGGGTGGAACTTGGAGAAAGGCAGGGGTAACGGTCGAGAAGGTGAGAAAACGGATGGAACCTGTCGTGATCGGTTCTCCGGTGCTGGGGGAATTTGTGGAGAGTTTGATTGAGGATGCTTTGAATCGGGGATTTATTCGTGCTGCTAATGACTAACCTTCTAATCACTTTCATTCTTCGGAACTGTCTTTGATCTGAAAGTTTTGCAACTCCATAAAGCGACTCAATTCAGATTCGGCTTCTGCTAGTAGGATATTCCAATCATCTGGTGGATAATTGCTCTCTAGCATTGATCTAAAGATTCGACAAGCATCCGTTTTACTTCCATAGGCTCGTTTTGAGTCATCGTCATTTACCCAAGCGTACAAAATGATTTTGTTGGCTAAGTGATATCGGAAGAACAAGCGGTACTGTTGAAAGAATTTTGCTCTAAACCAGTGTGTGTATTCTTTGCCTAGAGTTGTCCCTTGACGGTAATCGTCGCGAGTCGGGTCTTGAGGGATTACATCAAATGCAAGTCTCGTAATAGCAGCTAACCGCTTTGCCGTTTTCTTCTTTTGATAAGTTTGAGGGTTTTTCTGGTACAGAGAATCAACTTGCTGTACGAGCGCTTCGGCTTGATCGAGAAAAAGAGGATGAGCCAAAATGCTCCATCCATTGATGATAAATGGTGAAACTGGAGGCAATTCTACTCGTCCTCATCATCTGATAGGGGAGCATCTAAATCGATATCAATCCCATCTGTCAA
>JALOOO010000198.1 GCA_025454375.1 Leptolyngbya sp. Prado105
GTCAGTGCTTGAGCAAACCGTCATCGGAACGACCGTTGCGCCTAGTTGATGGAGTGCCCAAGTAATCAAGAGTGAATCGGCTCCACCGGACTGCGCGACTGCGACTCGACACCCTTTAAGCCTGAGTCGAACCGCGTTCAAAATGCACTGTTGATATTGCGCGATCGCGGTTTCTTGAGGAATGACTTCCCCGATTTCAGGACATGGCAATTCATCGATCGCCGCGCTGTCAACTTTACCTGCTTGCCAAATAACAACAGTTCCTTGTTCAATCAGTTTCGGTTTGCCAAGAAGCGCTAATTTTTGCTCACTCCAATGAATCCATCCAGGTGTCATGGAATAGTAGAGCGGGGTTTCTCCGGGTTGTGAGACGTAGAGAGCGACTATCCCGCGTTGAGCAACAACTTGAGTAAAGGGACCACGAATCGGGAGTTTTATGCCATCAATAACGCGAAAGGCACACGGCGAGATTTGAAAATCCTGCTGCGTGACGGGCTGAGAACGGATTGAATAGTGTCCGTGAAGTCGCAAATTAACCTTGGAGCTTTTTGAGTTGGTTCGTAAATCGGGTGACTAACCCTTTCGCGCTTGATGCCTGCCGACCGGTTGTGGTTCTCATTCTCTCTTGAGCATTAGCAATTTTCTGCTGAAGATCTGCAATTTTTTCAGCATTTTGGGTGGTAGTGCCACCAGTCCTACCTCTTCCACCACCCTTGCGGAGTTGTCGATCGTACTTATATCCAACTAGCTCACCGTTGCTTCGCATAATGTTTTCCTGATTGCTACTAAATCTTGTCCTGTGAATTTCGAGAACGCCTCGATCGCTTCATCTGCCAGTCCCATGCGCAGATCGCCAGGGTAGGGTAAATCGAACTCAAATTCTAGAGCTTTGATTAATTCTACCCAGTCGATCTGCTTTGAGCCTTCGCATTTGATGCCGTGAGAAGCACTGTTCGCAGGACTATATTTCACTCGCTGAAAATGCTTGCGCCCTAAGCTCATCAGCTCCTCTTTTGAGTGGAACTTCTGTACCTTTGCCACATTCAGAATTTCATTAATGTATAAGCCAGGTTCAGAGTCGAGCAGGATTGCGCCATCCGAGCGAGAAGCTTCATTCAAACCGTTGTTGAAGACCCTCGAACCGAGCGTTGAATCAGACAGAGTGTGCAGATAAAGCCGCGCTCCGTGCAGACACATCGCTTGAAAAATCACCATGAGGTAATCGCGGTCTTGCTTGAATGGCACTGAATTAAACACGCTAGAGCAAAATACTGAATCAATTCGTGGACAGTTGGCGATCCACTTAAGAAAGCGCTTGGCGATCATGCGCGAGGCTGGAACTGAAATTTCGTCCGTGTTTGGCTTGAGATTAAACGGCTCGAACGGAATGCAGGTTAATCCGGCAGCTTGCAGTTTCACTGTATTGTCGAGTCGTCCAGCGCCAAAGTCTACACAAGTCGTTCCGTGTTCAGCAATGAAGCGCTGGAGGTATTCGCCTTCAAGTTTGACCATGTGTTTCATTAGCCACTGCTTACCGCCATCCCGCGCATCTTTACCAAATACCCATTGATAAAAGCCAACCCCGAACGTGACTCGCTGAGCCGCCTGATTGCGTCGCCGAAAGAATGAGTTGTAGCGCAACTCTTCACCAAAGGCTTTCTTCAAGTCGAACGACATTGTGATCTTGTTCACGAATAGCGTCAGTGCTTCAACATTTTCGGTGATGCGAACCGCAGGATAAGAAAGCCGATTCATCGAGATCGCAGCAAGTAACCTCGGCGCACCATTAATGATGTTGTCGTTCTCGTCGAGCAGAATTGGAATCTCAGCACCCAAACTAATCAGTGACTCAGCAAATAGCTTCGTCATGTTGTTAATGCGATCTGGCGTTAGCTGATCGAGAAATTTAATCGGTGAAATATTGAAGTGCTGTAGACAGGGCGATTTGTCGCTCGCGTCTGGCAATAACTTGAATTGCTCTAAGTCTTGCAGTTCCATCGCAGCCTTCTTTCCGAAGTCCGATTTAGTCAGATGATCATTTGTACAGAGGTTGAACAGGACATTCATTGCCCGCTCCATTCGCTCAGAGCCTGTGTGAGGCAAGACCACGACCGGAACTTCTTCAAATCCTAGCTCTAGCGCTGCACCTGTCCGCTGGTGTCCCGAATACAACACTCCGTCGTCTCGAATAAAAATCGGCATGACAAAGCCAAACTTCGAGAGCGACACCTTGATCCACTCGAAGCGCTCAGGATCGCGATCACGCGGGTTTTTGCTCCACGCAGCTAGTTCTTTCGGGTCAATCAGTTTAATTTCCACGGATTTTTGCTCTCTGCGATCGACGGAAATCAGTCGGCGTGACTGATGCTTGCCCATTATGCTCAAAACAGATCGTGCAGACAACCAAATCCAATCTTCCGCCTCACACAGATCTCACGCACCGCTCAAGACCTTACAAACAATTTATATAGATTAATCAAAACATAGGGCATAATAAATATATGGAAATCAAAGGAGGCAAGCAGTGATGAGAGGTTCGACAGTTCTAAACAAGATTCAGGTTCCGAGTTACAGCAAATCAGTTGCACTAGGCGACGACTTTGATGCAACCGAATCTGAGCTTTGTGTTCACAGCTATCTTGAGATCGAGCAGGCTGACTGGCTTCGAGCTTACAAGCGATTGATTCGGCGCAACTACGATGCAAATGCGATCGCCGAAATGCTGGCAAATAGCTATGACATGACCGAGTGTATCGCCCTCTCTCTGCGATATGCCGACCAGAACCCATCAGATTACCTCTTCAAGCGCGGTTGCGAGTTGGCGCAGACCTCGACAGTCGGGCAGCTTGAGTCCGCTCTCTACTACGTCAACGAGCGAGAAGAGTACATCAGCGTCGTTCTTGCTCTCATTCATTACGAGTTATTCAACCAGTTCGAGCTTGGGCAATATGTCGTCCGAGTCGAGATTGTCGAGAGAGATGGCAGGCTCTGTCGGCGCTACACCAATCCATAACGAGCGGGGCGACCCGCTTTTTTAATGACCATTCATTTTCTGTTTCTGCTGGACAGCGCTACGCGGTCAATTAGGGTGGTTGGCAATGGCGGGTTCGAGTCCCGCCCATCCTCTGGGCGAAAGCCCAAAAAAGCCTCGAATTCACGAGGCGACGTACTAACTCCAAACAAGGATAAACTCATGAAGCTTGAACAATACTCCATTCTTTCGATTGACCCGACTCATGACTGGAAACCCGCTCGACTGGAAGACCCCATGACTGATCTCGAAATTGATTTGGCGCAACTTCTACAAGGTCTGCTTCCTGGCGCAGGTAAGCATTTGATTGTGGTCAAAATTGAGGTTGAGGTGTTGGCGCAAAAGCTCAAGCCTAAACTCGAAGTTGTTCCCGAATCTACGTCCGAATCTGAAGCCGCTTAGGAGAATTCTATGCAACTGATTAAGCTTTGCGAAATTGAGCGCGATACCTCCCAGTTTCAGTTTCGTTCGGTCGAATTTGATGCCCATCGCGTCGAATGGCTGATTAATCATTGGGACGACAACAAGGTTGACCCGCTCGATGTGTGGGAGTTTGGCGGCAAAAAATACTTGCTGTCGGGACACCACCGCTATGAGGCGATGACGCGCAAATCGATTAAGTCCAGCCTGTGCCGAGTTCATGCTTTTTCGACCGTTGAGGAAGCTCAGGATTTTGCGTTAACTTCAAATGCAAATCGACTTCAGTACAATGATTTTGAGTATTCGCGAGGCATTACATTTCTAATGCGGCGCAATCTCTCAATTTCAGAAGCAGCTGACCGAATGACCGTCACGGTCGGAATGGCAAAGAAGTATTATGCTCTGCGCCATTTAATCGGAACAGACTGGGAGACTCAGTACGAACCGCTTGATTTAGCTTCTCGCGCCTACGAAGTCGGATTGTTCTGCGAGAAAACCCCGCTCACTCCAAGCGACTTGCAGGCGTTATTCAAAGTAACGATCGACAATGATTTGACGGTTGTTCAACTCAAACAACTGCTGCGAGATCTCAAAAAGCAGCGCGAGAAGGTTGAGCAATCCAAAACCGAAGCTCTTTTCGACGTTGCCGACTTCAGCACCCAAGTCGTTCGAGCCGTCAAGGAGCGCACCTTCTTGGATAATGTGTCCGCGCAGGTGTGGTGGTTGCACACACTGATTCAGGAGGAAAAACAACACCAGTTCCCTCCTGAACTGAGGGGCGAATTTATGCGATCGCTCGAAAAGGTCTACGCTTACTGTGCTGGATCAGAAGACGATCGCGTAATTCCGGTTCGCGCAAATGGTAAAGGGCGAAAATTACGAGTCAATCTTGAGAAAGCATCGTGAAAATTACAACGACTGAGGCAGCAAAATGGCAGGATGGCAAACTCGTCCTAACAATTCCTGAGACTGACGAAATTCGTGGTCGGCGCTATCGAGCAAAGCAGGTCGTATCCGATTATCCACATCAGGTTACTGACGATGGTGTATTGTTCAACACCAAATTGCAGACACAGCTTTTGCCAGATAAGGTTGGTTGTGTCTGTCAAGACATGAAAAACCGGCAGTTACCGTGCAAGCATGTGTTTGCTGCTGCCTCGATTCTGGGCGATCTCTCTGCGCTGCTTGACGAATTCACTCAAGCTGTTGCCCGTTCTGCCTCCGAACCTCATCGTAAGCGATCGCGCTTGCGCCCCCAAGATATTCGAGCTGGGCGATTCTTCCTACTCAGCGACTTTCTGTTTTCAGATACCGCTCTCAAAGAAGGATTGCCCAACTGGTTCGATTTCAATTCAGATTACGGTCACGGAATTATCGCCTGTATGAATGTGCTGTGCGATCGCTTACTTGACCCGTTATGTGATGAATTCGGACGCATCTCGATTACCCGTGGCTACCTCGGAGAACAAGTCTATGCGAGGCTTTACCCTCGCGATCGTGCGAACTGGGTTAAAGGTGCATTGGCGCATGGATTTCAAGAAACCGGAGGAGCCGATATTTGCATTCACGCTTGGCAGGGCGATGCTCTCAGCCTTGCTAAGCACATTCAATCAAAATCCGATTGCTATCAGTTCGACTTTATTCGGACTTATCCCGAAAGTTCGATTCTGTGCGTCGGTGTGGGGCGATTCAAGAACAGTCGCATCATTACCGAATGGCACAACAATTTTGCAGGCTCTACCACTCATCGACCATGAAATTACCTCACTACGAAGACTTGTATTATGCCGACCCGCAAACCGAGTTTGAGCAAACAGTTAACGACGGTCTAGACAGTCTTTGTGTTTTGGCTAGAGGATGTGGACCTCAAGCACTCCAAGCACAACACAGGCTGAAATATCTCAAGCAATGCTCTATCGAGGGGCGCGAACAACTTTATCGCGCGGCGATCGAGAGTCAAGAGTCCAATCCCAAGACGAGCCATGACCATATTGTTTCGCGAACTCCTACGCCAACCAACTCAGTGTTGGACGCAGGACAAGCTTGAATTGCTGCCCGTTAAGGAATTGCAAGCACTGTGCCAACTGGTCGGAATTGCGCGATCGGGCACTCACGATCAGTTAGTACAGCGCCTTTTGGATTTGACTGAGCTTCAGCGTTGTTTGCGTCCCTATTACTCGGACTTAGATCAGCCCACCACTCGCAACCAGATTGAGATGCTTGCTAAGGGCTGCAAAGGCAAGGAACTCAAAGCGATGTGCAAACGAGCGGGAATCTTTGCTGCTAGCACCAAATACGGCATGGCAGCAGGATTGCTCTCGTGGAGTCGCGAGTGTCTTCGCAAAGGACGCGAAGCATATCAACAAGCGCGACAGGCAAACGCAAAGAAGCCTGTTCAACGCAACTTGTTCTAGGTTTAGCCCCCGTTGACTCAGAACGCACCCGCGATCGCGGGTGCAACTTTTTCATGTTCTTTTTTTTGGAGAAGAAACCATGATTTCATTTCTGCTTGCCTTGTTGTTTGGTTATCGCGGATCTGGGAGATAGAACGATGACGATGAATTTTGACGAACAAAACGAACAAAACGAACTGCTGGAATCGGTGCTGGACGATCGCCGAGAGCGGATTGAGGAGCGCAAGGCTCAACGCACAGAACGCTATGAGGAACTAGCTGACAAACATCGCAACGCTAGCAAATCGCGCTATCAAGCCTCGCATCAACTTTCTGAACACATCCCCTTGGGTCAACCGATCCTCGTGGGACATCATTCAGAGAAGCGCCACCGTCGCGACCTCCACCGTATCAATGACAATATGCGAAAGTCGATTGAGCACGGCAAAACGGCGGATTACTATGCCGGGAGACTGGCGGCGATGGAAAACAACACTGCCATCAGCAGTGACGATCCAGATGCTCTCGAAAAGCTTCAGGCGAAGCTTGCCGACTGCGAAGAAGCCCAGGAATACATGAAGCGTATCAACGCCTTGGTGCGTAAAGCGCTGAAATTGCCCGAATCTGAACGAGTGGCAAACCTTGCAGAGTGGGCGGAAGTGTCGATCGCGAAAGCAGCAGGATGGCTTAAGCCTGATTTCTGTGGTCGGTATGGGTTTCCCGACTACAAAACCAAGAACAACGGAGCTAACATTCGCCGCATCAAGCAGCGAATCAAGGAAATCCAAGCACAACATCATGCGATCGTAACCGAGGGTGAAAGCGATGAAACTGAGTATCCAGAAATCGGATGCACCCTCATCCTCAACCGCACCCTCAATCGAGTGCAACTCGTGTTTAAGAGCAAGCCTGAACAGTCGATTCGCGCCATTCTCAAAAGCCACGGGTTTCACTGGTCGCCGAGTGAATCAGCTTGGCAACGACAACTGAATAGCGCAGGCGAACACGCCGCCCAAGCGGTGATCGCAGCACTAACCCGCTAGTTTCTTCAATTCACTGTTCGCCAGCATCCGTTTGGGTGCTGGTTTTTTCTTGGAGCAATGTATGCCAAAACCGAAAGCAACCGATCTACCGTTTCTGTTTGATCCGGCTGAATATCGCAGCCTCAAGCCTCAAAAACAGCCTGAATTTACGCCAACACCAAAGTCAATTACTCCGGATCGCATTGAGCAACTCGATCGCTGCTTCGCAATGTTCAACGCCATGATTGACATGGGTATGGACAAAGACGAGATCGCAGTACTACTATCACTGAGCGCAGAACTAACCAATGAGCAGTATCGCTACCTCGCAGGTCCAGTTACGGTTCATTCTGCGATCGGTTGGGTCGAAGATTTTAAGTCACCCTCGATGCAATGGTTGATTCAAGCGATTTACAAAGACCGACTTGAAATTGTCATCCATGAACTGAAAACCGGAACCAGTAACCACAAAGCAAGTGCTTCAGAAATCTTGGCGTGCATGTATCCGGCAACAATGGCAGCACCGCTGCATCCTGACTGGAGCGATGTTTACTTCTATGCAGGGAGTATCGTTTTTCCAAAGAACAATAGACTTCCGCCGAACACAACCTTTTGGCAACATCTCGGCTTTGGCTATGAAATCACCTACGAGCAGGTGAAATACGACTATGACAAACTTGCTCATGACATTCGGCGGCGCGTAGTCCAGAGCGCGGCTGACAAAGGCATCACGCTTAACCCCAAGCGGAAGGAAAACAAGCATCTCGGTCAATTTGATTTATTTAAGGAGACAGCATGAAGTTGAGCAACAAGACGATCGCGGCACTGGTCCAAGCCGAGATTAAACACGTTGGTGATTACTTTCATCTCAGCGCTCCCCAGATGCCGCGCAAGGACTATGAGCAATTTGCCAAAGTAGTGGCAGCCCTACGTGGAGAGTGGCAGCGAAGCAAGCAGGCGCATGTGTTCATGTACAACCCAACCAACGCGATCGCCGAAATTCTAGCTTCAGGCGAAGTCCCACCTGTCAATCCGCATGACTTCTTCCCGACTCCGATCGCTGAAATTGAATCAATGATTGATTGGGCGGAACTTCCAACAGGTGAATGGGCGGAACCTGGAATTCGCATTCTTGAACCTTCTGCTGGGGATGGGCGCATTGCCAAGATGGTTCGAGATCATCTACCGAACGCCCAGATTGATTGCTACGAGATTGACCCGCTCAATCAATCAATCCTGACCGAACTTGGATTCACGATCGTGGGTGAAAACTTCTTAGCGGCAGGTAGCCCAGCTCATCCCTACAACTACATTTTGATGAATCCCCCGTTCAATAACAGGGAGTATCAAAAGCACATTCAAAAAGCATGGGAATGGCTTGATCGTCAAGCCATTCTTATTAGCATTGTCCCAAGCTCATTTCGTCGAGACAAAGCGTTTCGCAACTTTGTATTCGAGTTTGGGCAAGCGGTTGAGAGTGAGCCGTTTGAAACCACTCAGATTAAATGCTCGACTATCAAGATTGAGAAGTTTGACAATACTCACCTGTGGCAACCGGATAACTGCGGGTTTGACTCGCACTATCATTCTTCAGTTCAAATCGCACTCGACGGAGATTTTGAGTTCTGGGACAGACTGCAAAACCTTGATGACGCGACCCAGATCGCAGAATGGATTTACACCTGCGTTGAGCGATTGATTGTCAAGAAGGAATACAACTTACTGTTTGACGATCGAGTGCGCGGTTCTGTTCTGCGCTATGTTCTGCACGAAAAAGATCCATCGATTGAGGTTGCGATCGCTGACAAGCAAGGGCAACTTACCCTAATCTTGTGATAGGAGGTGGAACATGGCTGAGTTATTCGAGTTCTTAAACGGCAAAGTCTATGTGCTAGACGGGATTCCTGGAATTCTGCAACACTCAATTTGTCGCGTGAAATCTCCACGCATCGAGTATCGCGACTATCTCTACCATGTTCCCGACTCCACTCACCCAGGATACCTACAAGCCAAGCGCAACCTTGGCAATGACTGGAGTACCGACCTGACAGGTTCAATCGAAACGGTCTGTGCGATCGCTGCCGACTTGGGGTACTTGGATGCCACAAGGTGTCTCGACTGCGTTAGCCAGTAGCCAGCTCGCAGCTTCTGCGGTCAATCGCATTGGCGTGTCCCACTCAGCGCGAGCAGGAGGCTTAAGAATTTGAAAGCCATATTTGCGGTAGAACCCGATCGCGGTTGGAGCGGACTTCAATTCGATCGCTCCGTTTGCCCCGACCTGCTCTGATTCCCGCACGATATCCAGCAAAAGCTGACTGCCTGAGCCTTTTTTGCGCCACGGTGCGGTCAGCAATAGCTCTAAAAAGACAGGTTTCTCATCAACGTGAATTGCAGCCGCAGCTTGCAAACTGCCGTTTTCGTCAAACAGTCCGCGAAATGTTTGCGGACTAGCCTTGGGAAATCGCTTTAGCACTTGATAGTAGTCACGGGAAACACAATCAGGATGCGTGTCGATGTAGGGCAACCAAAATTGTTTAATATCTCGCAGGATTAGAAAATTTCGAGGATGACTCAT
>JALOOO010000199.1 GCA_025454375.1 Leptolyngbya sp. Prado105
AGTTTCTACCGCAAGATTACAAAGACCTTTGTTAACAGCATTCTCCGCTACGCTTTGCTCTATCAACAGCGGGGCAAACTCTCAACAGCAGGCTTTATCTTGCCGACCACAGTTCTGTTGGTTTTGGTCGTAGCGCTGACCGTTGGCGCACTCACTTTCCGGGCCTATAACCGAAACATTCAAGTCATTGGCGATGCACAACAGCGTGTGATCTACAATGCTGCAACTCCAGCGATCGATCGCGCTCGATCCAAGCTTGAATACCTTTTTGACGCAACAAAAGACACGCGACTTCCTAGCGGCGTTCCATCGCAGACTATTCTAGAAGCGATGCTTCTCAACAATGGAAAAGACCGTAACGGTGGAGATTTTGGTGTCCTTCGGATTCCAGATGCCAGCGGCAACTCAACGATCGATCCCTACACTTTTCCTGATGAGACTCGTATTAAGAGAAACAACAGAGATCAGAACATTTGGGCATTTAGAACCGACACAAACGGAGACGGCAAACTTGACAAGTCGGATTCTACCGTCGTCTATTCAATTATTCTGAATACTCCACCAGCCGTAACAACTGGAACAGGCAGTAGTCAAAGAACTGAGGGCATTGCGACTCGATTGTTGAAAATGAAGGATGCTGAAAAAGCAGCCGATATGTACGTCAGGCAAGCTCCCCTTAGCGTAGATGGAGTCTTGGGATGTAGTGTTGGTGACAGCACAGGGGCAGCAGCAGGTCCAGACGGATGGTTCAACGATAAAACCAGTACTGCACTTCTCCGTAAAAACTTTCAAGTTGATGCTTTAGTCATCCCTGGTGACTCGAAAGCCGCAAAAGCAACTCTAGAGTTTACTCAAGATCGCCAAGTCAATCGAGGTAACAAGTGGGGAGCTTGGTTCCGTCACGACTTAGAAATTTATCCTGGTCCACAGTTCAACTGGAATGGCGCAATGCACACCGAGGGCAGCCTCATTATCGGTGGCAGTAGCTTTGATGCCTTTCTAATCAGCGCTCCAAAATCCTGTCTGTACTATCCTGACTCATCAGAGATCACGATGACAGATATGCAGGGAGCTTCAAATCGTAATCTACTGGGTCTACTTGCTGCTGGAGTTGTGAAAACTGGTAATACAGGAGGGAGTTCCAGCTTTCATCTTCATAGCGATGCTCCAGCAAATACAAGCAACTGGGCAACACTTGGTACTGGAACAGACTCAAGTAACGCTCCTAACCCGTTCGCCATTACGATCGACCCTGAAACTGTCCTTCTAGAAGATGGCTATACAAACGTTGCTCCCCTCCCAACAGACTCGAAACCCAATCGAAGCAACCGTGGCGCACCATACCAAGATGCTGCGAAGAGAGATCTACCCGACTTTGGTAAAAATCAGCGACTTCCTCAGCGTGTGTATAACAACGCACAACCCGCTCCCTATGTAGATGACTTATATCGTGCTGACGATCTCTGGGGACCCAAACCTAGATATGGAACCGAGACTAGGTTAGCTGTACCTCCTGGACAGTATGGAAAACCTATTCCTTCAGACAAAACGTTCTTAACTCAAACCGAACCCAATGCGGCTGACAAAGATGCTGCGAATGTGGGGCTGGATGGTTATTGGGAACGACGCGCCCGTGCAGTAGGAATGCGCATTTTAGTAGGTCAACGTCTAGAACTGGGCAACCTATTCACTTGGTACAGACCAGACGACAAAAACGGTGATGGGTACGTTGGGAATATAGGCGGCGATCCCGGCAAGTTCGTCGATTTCACAGACAGTTCCAGCAATGGGTATGAACACGAAGGCGATCCACTCTATCCAGAGACAGTTAAGCCTTACCCTGTTGCTCCGCCTTCTGCCACGGAAGCTACAGCTAAGCAAATTTCTCACATTGATTTGCAGCGTCGCACAATGCGAGATAACCTATCGGCGGTTCAAAGTACTGCTGTGTACCATTCCGCGTTCGACAATAAAGACTATCCAGTTGCATGTCTCGCAACAACGTCTCATCCTGGTACACTACTGAGCCTACGCCAGTCACTCATTTTTGAAGATTTCAATTTCAAAGGTATAGACGATACAGTCAATGGCTCTCTCAAAACCAATTTCTTTACAGGTCTTGGAACAAACGGTTGGGAGTTCAATACTCCAGGTGGAGATGCTGCTGGTTTCAAAACAGCGATCGAAAACACAAGCAGCCCTCTTCGCCGTGCGCTCGATAACCTGGCTAACTTTGCAGGAGACTACAATCCAAACCGAACTGTTGGAGGCAGCCCAGCAAGTGGAGCATTCCCACCCACGATCAATGACAATGTGATTCATCCCTATCCAAAGCTTTCCATGTGGGGAAATTTCTCAGAGTTGAAGCGAGCATTGTCTGCCGTTGACACAAAGAAATATGACGGTTTGAGTGTTGCAGATAAAACCTATCTACAAACAGCAGCTTGTACGATCGGAATGTTGGCTTACAACATTGACGAAATTCAGAAATTCGATCCCAGCAACCCAGCAAATGACCCATCTGTAGGATCTAATAGAACTCTGATGGCAAGGTTGGCAGCAGATTTGTGGAGGCTCATGGATGGAGTGTCTGCCCCAGATAATCCGGAGGTTCTACCAAGAGAGCGCTTGAGAACTTATAACTATTCATCAACTGGATCTCTTGACGGTACTGCATACCGCCTCAAGGATTATCAAAATGTCCCGCCAGAAGCTTTTATTGGCGCGTTGAGAGCTTATCTTCTGACTGCAACTTCCTCTGGTGGAATAGGTCTCACACCTGATAACCAAAGGTTCATGGATGAAATGCGGCTTGCAGAGATGATTATGCTGCATCATCAGATTCGTCGGGATCGTACTTTCGGATTCAAAGAATCGCCAAGATTTGGAGAATATGCTATTCTCACTGGCACAAGAGATCCAGATACTTCTAATGAGGGATTCCAAAGTTTACCGACTGCTTGTGATCCAGACCAATTCACCTTTACCAATTCACCACCTGATTTAGACTTTCCTCGTAGCCTTCTTGATGAGCCGATCGATAAACCTTCAACAATCCTGAATTCTGGAAATCTTGTTAGTGCAACGAATTCTGATGACTTTCCAACATATTCAGTAGGAGCTAGCAGATCTATCCTGTCGCAATATCGATTAACTCTATCGCGACTTTGCGGAACACTTAGCGCCGACGGAAACACGGTCTTACCCAAATTCCCATCACTCTATTACCTGTTCCCAGAGGTTGATCACGATCATGATGGAGAGACTAGTTCTACTCTCGGATATGACCATGTGCAGCCTCTCAAAGAACCTTATATTGGAGATGGTGCCAGTACTCCTGTTCAGGATGCTTATATCAGAAGCATCAACCCTCAATTTAAGCGCCTAAGCAATACGAAAGCGTTAGGAAGAGAAGGATATCCAAGTGTTCTATTCACCAGACCATCTGTTGAACGCATTAGTAGAATACCTGACAGCCAGAGAGTATTTCCGATTGAAGATTACTCTGTTGCAGACGTTGCTCTCAAACCAAGAGAATTGAATGAGTGGCAGCTTCCTTACCTTTCTCCGAGTCAAGTTAGACCTTTGAATAGTTCTACTAATACCAGAGCTAACTTCTCAACCAATCTAATCTTGATTCCTAGGGCAGGCAGTCCGAATGAATTGGATAGAATTGCCGTCCCATTCCTCGATCGTGCTTTCTTTGATGGTCGTCAGCTTATGATGACTCGAACCCTAGACATCGATCTAGGAATGTTGAGAAGCACAAGAGTTGGCTCAAGAAACAATACCTGGCTTCCACTCAGTGGGATTGTCTACGCATTCCGAGAAGACGCAATTCGAGAGGATGCAATCTCTAGACCTGCTTGCACAACAGCAGGATGCAGAATGAACTTGACGGATCCAGCTAACCCTGTCGATCCACCAGTCAAACAAAGCCCAACGGTTAGCCCCGGCGGAATCTCAACCAAAGCGATCGATGAATATCCCGATCCGAATCGCCGAATTCATGGCTTCCGCTTACGGAACGGTGTTCAACTCATGCGAAATCGCAGTTTTGAAGGGGTGATTGTAGACGCAGTAGACAATAATCGAGGTCTATCCTTCTTCACAGATCAACCTGTTTATATTCAAGGAGATTTTAATCTTCACCAAAATGGAGCAGACGATACAATTGGCACCCGACTAGAAGAGTTTACAACTCTTCTTCCAGACAATAGAGTCTATACCGCCTCTGAATTCTACGGTCGAACTACCCGTGATAGCGAGTTTTCCAAACCTCAGTTTGATCGTTGGCGACCATCAGAAGTGCTGGCAGACAGTATTTCGATTCTGTCAAACGATTTCTGCGACGGCACTGTCTCAGACATCTTTGTCCAATTCAATGGAAGTGCGATTAGAACATCAGGTTTTACCAACGCCTATCCGGTTCCTGATTTCAGCAATCTCAGTACGGTGTCGATGATGAGATCTCCAAGTGCTAACCGCGAATACTATCACCAGCCTGATAAAGGTTTGTTTTCACCCGGATGCGCAAGTGCAAATTTCACCTCCTTCCACAACCAAAATCGTCCTGCCGTCAACCTGCCTGCAAAAGTATCAGGTAATCGGGATACAGGATGGGAGTGGGTACGAGAGAATTCTAGGTACGATGGAATCGCTCACCTTGTAGACTTTGCATCTCCAGTAAAAATCTCACGTTCAGGTCAACCGCTGGTCGTTCGTCCTAGAGAGACGACGGGTTCTACTCCAGATTCCTCAATAAATCTAGAGACACAACCACCCCAGAATTCACCTACTGGCAAGAAACGTGATAGGGTTTTGCCGCCTGTTCCATACAACATCGCATTTCCTGCTCAGCCATACTTTGATTACGGTCAGGATTCTGGTGCAGGCGCAAACGAAGGGCGTAGAGTTCTTATACGGGCAGGTCAATCCAGGGTGAATTCGATTGTAGTCAGTGGCATCACTCCTTCTCGCCCAAATCAAGGCTACGGTGGACTACACAACTTCCCACGTTTTATTGAAAATTGGGATGATATAGGTCTGAATTTTGCAGGCTCTTTCATCCAACTTCAATACTCAAACTATGCCACCTCGCCCTTTGAGATTGAGAATTTGGATCCATTAGATGCCAATATCAGAACTGATGAAAACATTGTGTACTACCAACCCCCTAACCGCCTCTGGGGTTACGATGTAGCACTTCAGTTTAGCTCTGCAAGTCCAGCAGCGGCTCGTTTCGCAAATTCAAGCAAAAATCGAAGCGAATACTACGTTGAACCACCTGCAAACGATGCTTACATTTCCAACCTATGCGAGGCAGCAAAAGCAGAGTTTGGTCTTTCAACAAATTGTCCAAAGCCACAACCGTAGGGGGAGACTAATATGGTGAATGATCATCAGTTCACAAGACAGCAGTTACCCAGTTTGGCTCAGTCAAGACGAATTTTGAATCTGATTCAGAAGACCTCACAGCCTTTTGAATCAGATCAGGGATTGACTTTAATCGAGGGGTTGATTGCAATTGTGATTATTGCCATTACGCTAGTAAGCATCACCCCACCGATATTCTGGGCAGTCGCATCGCGTGTTCAAACTCAACGTGCCGAGCAATCTTTGCAGATCGCACAAGGAGAGATCGATCGAGTCCGCGCTTTAGTAGAACGCAATGAGGTAGGCAGTACTCAATTCAGTCTGCTCCCCCCCGTGCAAGCAGGAGCAACCGAGTCAGATCTGAGAAATAAAACTTCTAGTGCTTTCCCTGTTGCACCCACTACTGCTAAAGCTGCAAGTGCGGTTAGATCGATTCGTGACTGTAGCGCTGCGGGCGGTAATGATGACGGAAACTCAGGAAGTGCAAGTTCTTTTTTTCGAGTTGATTCGAGTGGTGACTGTCGTACAGATTATCTAGTTCAGACTTTTCGGAGTCAGGGATTAGACCAAAATGGCAACGTATTTCAGGGTACCTCTGGTCAAGAACTTGCGGCATTCGTTATGGGTGTTCGGGTCTATGCGGCTGTGGCAGAACCATCTCTAACCAGTAGTAGAGGAAAAACAGATGCAGTTTCACTCAAAGGAACTAGCGGGTTAGGAAATCAACTTGATCGCCCCCTCGCAGTTATGTATTCCACTATTGTTCGGAGTACTGATAGCTCAAATCTGGATCTCTATCGTAAACTCTGTCCAAATCGAAACACTGGGGCTTGCTAGAAATTGCCATAACCGCTCACAAAACATCATGTCTAAATCACTCTTTCGGCAGCACTTTTGCTTACGTTTACTTTCCAATCAATCTAAACCAAATGGTTTCACTCTCATCGAACTCCTTGTTGCGATGATTGTTGGGGCATTGATTTCGGGTGGACTGCTTTTCCTTGTCATTCAACTGGTTCAGACAAATTTACGTGAAGGCGCTCGAAGCGATACTCAACGTGATTTACAGGCAGCGATCGATTACATTGCAAGAGATGTGCGTGAGGCAGTATACGTTTATGACAGTAATTGCCTTGACCGTCCGGCAGCTAGCACTGTGCAATGCCCCGGTCTAATAAACTATCTGCCAAAGAATATGTCAGGATCTGCGAGCAATAATCTTCCAGTGCTAGCATTTTGGCGAGTCGATCAATTGCCTCAGACAGTGAAGGATATATGTCTAGCAACTTACAGCGATCCAAGCAATTTTACGAATTCACAAAGCGCGCCCGCAGCAATTCGAGATGTACCTTGCCTTTCTGGGCGGATGTATACTCTTGTGGTATATTCGCTAAACTGGGATTCGGCACCAGGATTACGCGGTCGGGCTAGAATCAGACGCTTTGAGTTGCCGCAGTTTACAACCGCAAGTGCTAGTACAACGCCTCCTACACCTGTCACGGGGTGGGTCGATCCAACTCGTAGAGAGACAGATTTCTTTACTTGGCCACTCAATAAATCCATTTCGACAACTGCGTCATCTGCTTCCCTACAAACAAGTAGACCTGTGGGCGCAAATATTGTCCTAACAGATTTTGTGGATCGAGTTGGGCTATACGCTGATTCATCTGGAGCTAAGGCACAAGCTCCGCTCTTAGCTGGATATGAACTGACTCCAAGACGAGGAAGCTCAGCCAATGATGAACCACCTCGCGGATTTTATGTCTATGTGAAAGGAATGGAAAACAGAGGCATATTGAATCAAGAAGTTGTCATTCGCATTCAAGGTGATGCTGCTGGTAGAGCAGGTATTCCTAACGTCAATCCAAATCGCCCTGGTGTTCCGCTAGCCTTGGAGACTCGTGTGCTAACTCGTGGTGTTACTGGTAAAACAGATTAAGTACCCACTACAGGTATGAGAAATATGAAAAGGCGAAGTTTTTCGGGTTTAAGGTTTAATACACAGGGCTTTACACTTCTTGAGCTTATTGTTGTTATGGCTCTCATTGGAGTGTTGTTCGCGATCGCTGCTCCAAATTGGGTTGCATTTCTCAATCAACAGCGAGTTGGCGCGGCGCGGAATCAAGTCTCTCAAGCCATGCGAACTGCCCAAGCTGAAGCTAAGCGGACAAAGATTAACCGTGCTGTTGTGTTTGAGAACAATAACAATCAGCCTCGGTATGCGATCGTGCCTGCACCTGGCAATGTCGTTAACCTTTCTAATGTCAATTGGCAAAATTTAGGCGATGGGACACTGCAAGCGGGTCTAATTCGTCTATCGGGTAATCATGGAACTGACTCAAGTAGACCCGCTTCCATTATCTTTGATTCTTATGGAAGCGTTGTTACGAGTGCTCTGCCAAGCCCGTTACCCTACAGAATTACAATTGGGGCAACGTCAAGCACCAATCCGAGACGCTGTGTTAATGTCACAACTTTATTAGGTGCGATCGAAGAAAATTCAAATCAGGAGTGCGATAACTAATAAGCTTGTCAGTTCGGATGTCAAAAAGGTAGACTTCTTGAATTTTAGAAGCGAGTCAGAGATTAATGGAGGCTGTTAGGGGAGTTGCGTTTTAAATTTTAATCATGAATCTTCTTGGGCACAAAAACCAGATACATAGGGTTAGAGCAATTCGGGCTATTGTAACTATTTTGCATCAAAGACAGCAAATTGCTAGGAATGGTTTCACCCTTCTAGAAACTATTGTTGTAATGGTGCTTATTGGAATTCTATTTGCAATCGCTGCTCCTGCTTGGCAAGCTTTCTTGAATGGTCAACGTCTGAATACTGCTACAGATAAAACATTTAGTGTGATATCTGAGACAAAAAATCGGGCAAGGCAACAACATATTCCTTATGAGATAGGGGTTCGGCAGGCAAGCCAACAGGTTCAGTGGGCAATTTATCCTGTTGGCGCGGACCCCATTAATCAAACCTGGCAGAATCTCAATGACGGAGTAAAATTGCTAGAAACAGAGACGACTATCTCGAAAAAAGACAACATTTATCGAATTCGATTCAATCATCGAGGAGAAGTCAATGGGCAATGGGGACGTGTAACTTTCATTGCCACATCTGGAGGTCACACCAAACGGTGCGCAATCGTTTTTAACTTGCTAGGAGCAATTCGAGAAGGCGAAAATCGCCCTAATCAAGATAAAAATCGTTGCGATTAGAGCCGTTTTACTATTGGTTGGGTTGATTTCTCTGGCGATCTAATTTGAAGATTAAGGTGGATAGAGGAGGCAGACACAAGTCGATCGAGTATGCCTGGTTGTGATATGACCACTCATCAGTCCATTTACCGCCTAGATTTCCCATATTACTCCCGCCAAATTCGCGGGCATCACTGTTCAACAGTTCAACGTAGAAGCCTGCTTCTGGAACTCCAACTCGGTAATGACTGTGAGGTTGGGGCGTGAAATTACAGACTGCCACAATGAAGTTATCAGAGCCTTTGTCGCGGCGAATGAAGGAAACGACGCTATGCCGATTGTCGCTACAGTCGATCCAATCAAATCCTTCCTCAGAGAAATCTTGAGCATAGAGTGAGGGTTCTGATTGGTAGAGAGAGTTGAGAACTGTTAGAAAATGCTTTAGCTTCTGATGAGGTTCGTATTGAAGGAGATGCCAGTCTAGGTCACCCCAGACATTCCATTCGTTCCATTGAGCAAATTCCATGCTCATGAATAGAGTTTTTTTGCCGGGATGGGCAAACATGTAGCCATAGAGACAGCGCAGGTTAGCGAATTTTTGCCACTCGTCTCCAGGCATTTTGCCAATCATGTTGCTTTTGCCATGAACAACTTCGTCATGGGAGAGTGCCAGCATGAAATTTTCGCTGTGGTGATACCAAATACTGAAGGTTAGGTTGTTTTGATGAAATTGGCGGAACCAAGGATCCATGTGGAAGTAGTCCAGCATGTCGTGCATCCAGCCCATATTCCATTTGAGGTTGAAGCCTAAGCCACCAACGTAGGTGGGCCAAGATACCA
>JALOOO010000200.1 GCA_025454375.1 Leptolyngbya sp. Prado105
TACTTACAGCCATAGACTATCGGGTCTTGAAATCCTTACTCATAAAAATAAAAGTCGTTATCAAACGTTCTCTTTGACAATCAAGGGTTGGAGCTTGGAGAGATTGACAAAGTCTCATTTTCATCTGTTGAGGTCTTCAGCAATTCATCGTGTAGCTATATCATCAACAAGAATACTTTCTAAATATAGCGTCCAAGTTCCACAGCACGTCACGACGTGAGCATCACGGAGACTAGAATAAAAGTTACACAGATCAGGTTGTTTTGGTCTTTTGTTAAGACCCTTCCTACGTTGGGTGGAAAGATCAGCAGAGACGCGCATCACTATGTAGTACTCCTCGTCGCATGTTCGCGAAAGCAACAATTTCCGAAGTGAGGTAGGTAGGCTTCCCGATTGATGAAACGAAAATACTACTTTTTAGCGAACCTGTAGAAAGTCACCTCTTTATTGAGAATTTAGATGTGTTTTGGTCAAGATGCATTGTTTTTTTCCGTACGAACATCAGGCTTTTATTAACCTAAGCCATAGTGGATTATGTAATTCATAAATAAAGCATCGCATCAGAAAATCTGAACCCCGTTCAAGTACTTCGTCGAGCATCCCCCTCTTTCTTAGTTCTGCAGTGACAATTGAGAACCAGGGTGCCGTTAGTTGACCCGAGACCAGATCCTGAACAGTGCTAGACAGACAGATTTACAGTAAATGATCGATGATGTGTTACTACTGCTAATAAGGCAGCTTTGAAGCAGCTTCATGGCAAAACAAAGCAAGGCACCGCCAGCGTCTAAATTTGAACCTCATGTGAACTTTTAACTTTTTTTTTCAGAAGGGCTTGCTATCATCAAAACGCGTCCTACAGAAGAATGAAGATAATAAAAGTTGTAGAAAACCTTTAGATCCCCAAATTTGGTTCTGTTCGTGTTTTATAGATAATTCATGCAAAGAAACTATGGAACGTGTAAGAGTAAATGCAATGTTTCCATGAGGTTCAAAGTTACAGGCTTTTACCCTAATGCCGTGGTCATAAGAAGTACTTTCTGAGAAGGATTGAATAAAGGCTTTGGACGCAGCGTAGACGGCTTGGAAGGGTTGAGGTGCTTGAGATGCGATCGAAGAGGTAAACAGAATGCGTCCTTTGCCTTGCTGAACCATGTCTTTGACAACTCGCTTTGCAAGATGAACGGTAGAGACAACATTCAGATTGATCACATTTAACTCTGCTGCTAGGTCAGTATCCTGGGCAAAGTCGCCTCCCACACCTACGCCTGCGTTGATTGCGATCGCCTCGATCGTTCCAGTTTGCTTGATCTTATCGTAGAGTGTTTCTACTCCGTCATAGGTTGTCAAGTCAGCCTGAACTGTCTCAACTTCAGATCCCATGCTTTCTAGGGTCTGAGCCACTTCGTCAATTTTTGTGCTAGTCGCGGTGATCAGGAGATCAAATCCATTTTGAGCAAATTGCTTTGCGAGTTCGTAACCAATGCCGCTAGATGCGCCTGTTACGACAGCTAGAGGGCGATTTGAATGATGAGTCATTGATTTAAATTCCGGTGGTTTTTTCAAGCGGTAGAAACACGATCGTAAAATTTCGTCCTTCTTATCACAGGGAATCAAGCTTGACCCGATGGATCGGCTGCATTCACGAGTTCGGGCTGCTTTTCGAGCGGAGGACGCTGAATGGATTGCTCTAAGCCTGGACGCTTCTCTCTTTGAGTCGGTGGAAGCTGCACAAAGCGACCTGATTTGATTGAATCATAGAGCGCTTGAATGATCCGAACATCAATAAGACCCTCTTGCCCTGAAGGTTCTGGCGATTTGTTTTGTAAAATGCAGTCTGAGAAGTAGATAAATTCTGCTGCAAGCTGATCGCGGCTTTCAAACGATCGCGTTTGAGTTTCACCCTCGATCGTCAAATGATGCTGAATCTCACCCTGGCCTGCATAAGCTGGATCAACGCGCAGATCGCCTTTTGTGCCAATGACTTGATAGGTCGAAGTCTTTGCTGCTCCGAAACTGACCGTAAAAGCAGCAAGTCGATCGTCTGGAAAGCGGAGAATCCCACTCGACATCTCTGCAACCTGTTGAAACCGAGGCTCATCTTTGCTTGCTACGGTGGCGAAAACTTCGATTGGATCTGCTTGAAACAGATACCGTGCAGCATTGATGCAGTAGATGCCAATATCATCCAAAGTGCCGCCACCAATGGCTTTCTGCATCCGGATATTACCTGCTTCAACTTGCTGAGTAAACACAGAGTTAAAAATTCGCGGCTCACCAATTTGTCCAGATTTTAAGACTTCTACGGCTTGCATATTGGCTTCTTCGAGGTGCAGACGGTAAGCAATCATCAATTTGACGTGATTGCGATCGCACGCATCGATCATTTGCTGGCACTCTTCTTCTGTGACTGCCATAGGTTTTTCGCACAGGACATGGATGCCTGCATGAGCCGCCCGAACTGTATACTCGCAGTGTAAATGATTGGGCAATGCGATATAAACCGCATCGACTTCACCACTGTTTAAGCAGTCTTCGTACTGGTCGTAGGAATAGGTATGCTGGACTCCATATTGTTTTGCGATTGCTTCTCGCTTAGTGGGGTCATCTGAGACTAGAGCGACGAGTTCAGAATTCTCAGCATGAGCGAAAGCAGGTAGGGCAGAAGCTTGGGCAAACCAACCCAATCCGACGACAGCATAGCGAATTTTGTCCTGGGAGGCTTGAATGCTAGTCATAATGTTAGGGAGAACGATGGATACAAGGGATTCAGGCTCACTCTAACGAACACAAATCGACCGTTCCTCCCACTAATGAAGGATTACCAAAGTGCAATAAAATTTGCCCAATCTATTTCTAGTTTGGATGTTTGTAAATATCTGCATTTTTTGATCCGTAATTCTAATGACAGGCAAAAGTCTAAGAGCATAGAATTTAAGTTGTGGAAAACTGGTTCATAAGCTGTGGAAAATCTGCTCCGCCTGTGGAAAACTTACTTTTTAGTCGGATTAATTTGGCTATTCGTCTCGAATTCTGCCCTTGCCTCGGTTCATATTTATTCTGATCAAAATAGCGTATTGTGTCGATCGCTTTCGAGGCTGCAAGATGATTCAAACCGGGCATGGCAGGTGGTTTTTTATCAGCGGTTCCCGCTGGGACAACCGAATTCAATTCATCTGAGATTAGTCGGATTTCCTGACGCAGTGACGATCGATCATGCGCGATCTTTAGAAGTCGAAGCGAATCGATCGCTATTGAGTATTGAGGATGTGACCTCACCAGATTTTCCCACAGCCCATGTTGGTGAATATGATTTCAAACCAATCCTGACTCAACTCGATACCGATACAAAATTGACGTTAATTCTGCATCTCAAATCTGGAGAAGTTCGGTTAAGAATTCCTCAAGAAACGGCAATGGAATGGTGGCGAGTTGCAAGTTGGCGGCCCGATCGTTAATTAACCAGACGGAAGATGATGTGCGATCGCGGATATTCGATGGAGTACGATCGCTCCTGTAACTCTTCAATCCAACATCATTTGAGGCGTTGGCAGGCGCGGCACAGGAGAGAATCGAGGTTGAGGTCGATGCGGTAGAAGCTGACAACTTGAGAGTTTGAACCGGAGCGTGATGCACCAAAGCTCTCAAACCCCAAAACTAATATGATTTTCCTGATAAGAAGGCGGCTCGACGTGAATCATCACCCGCACCGGTCGATAGCGTTCGGTTAGCCTCGCTTCTACCTCTTCAGTAATCTGATGCGCTCTCTCAACCTCATTCGTATCAACAATCAAGTGCATCTCGATAAACGTCTGTCGCCCGACCACGCCACGAGACGCAATATCATGACAATTCAAAACCCCCGGAACCGACATCGCGATCGCATGGATTGCCTCAGGTGCGATCGCGATCTCATCAACGAGCCAGGGCAAATTTTGCTTCAGCACTTCCCAACCGCTACGAAAAACTAAAATCGCAACCGGAAACGCTAGCACGACATCCAACCATTGCCAATTGAACACCCAGATCCCAATCAGTCCGCCTAATACACTGATTGTCACCCAAACATCACTCATCGTATGCTGAGCATCTGCAATCAAAATCGGACTATTCACCCGCATCCCTTCACGCCGCTCGTAGAAAGTAACGAATAGATTGACCCCCAAAACTAGAAGCAACATCCATAACTCTGTGCCCGAGATTTTCACAGGGTAAGTCGTTCCGAGGCGCTCGATCGCACTCTGTACAATTTCAAAGCAGGCAATTCCAAGAAATGCAGCAACCCCTAAAGCCCCAATCGCTTCATATTTCTGATGTCCATAGGGATGATCCCGATCGGGTAGCGGCGAAGAAAATCGACTCGAAATCAATCCCAAAACGTTACTCGCGCTATCGGTCAAACTGTGCAACGCATCGGCTAGTAAGCTTAGCGAACCCGTTAACCATCCGACCACTGCCTTCAGCACTAGAACAAAGAGATTTAAGAATAAAGTAATCAATAAAACTTTGCGAACCGTCGATCGATTATCCAGAAGCATATGTTTTGTGATCGCGACAATTTTTAGTGTAGATCTGCCGATCAAAAAATGCTCGAAAGCTTTTGTTCACAAAGCTTCTATCTATTTATTACTCGATTATCTTTTTGAAAAAATTCTCAAGATCGAACTGCAAACTGACTATTTCACAATCGATCGCGAATTTGATTGAAGGTGTTGTTGTAAAAGATTGTCAGATAATGAGAACGACGCATCAAAATCGAAATGACTCAACTCACTTTAAATTTAGACACTGGCTCGGTCATGTTCTGTTTCACACCCGAAGCCGCACAGGACTTAAAAGCAAACCTCAACGAATTAATGACAAGGTTGAAAAATACAGCAGCCAAAACAACTCCTGGGAGTAAAGCCGCACCTCAACCGTCGATGGAATATCGCTACACTGGAGAGGTATTTTTAGAACTGTTTTGCAATCCCAACATTTGGGCATCTCCATTTGCTGCAAGAGTATTGGTCACATTGCGCGACGATCGCATTCGCCTCAATACCGAAGCTGAACTGAGCCGCCTGATCGAGGATGTCAATCAATTTCTGGAATAGTCATGAATCGCACGATCGTCTGGTTTCGCCGAGATTTACGCATTAGTGATCATGCTCCTCTACATCGTGCGGTGACGAGAGGCGCAGTGATTCCAGTGTTTATCTTCGATCCAGCGATTCTGCACCATCCTGAGACGGGAGTGGCACGGGTTGCATTCCTGTTGGACTGTCTGCGATCGCTCGATCAAGAATTGCGCGATCGCGGCGGACGGTTGATCTTGAGATTTGGCGATCCCGTTGAGGTCTTGCCGCAGCTTCTGCGCGAAACGGGAGCCGATGGAATCTATGCCTACATTGATTATGAGCGGATCTATGGCAGGGTGCGAGATGCTCGACTCAATCGCGTTTTAGCAGAGCAAGACTTAAAGATTCGCTGGTTTGAGCCGCCTGCTGGGACACCCGACTTGATGCTCTACAGTGACTATCGGAAATTCTGGTACAAAGAGATGAGCGCGGAGATGTTCTCGACTCCGCTGAATCTCCCAACCCCGGATGAGATCGCGAGTGAACTGATCCCGAAACTGACGGATCTAGGACTCGTTCCCGATCGCAAATTGATTCCGCCTGCCGGGACGAATGCAGCACGAGAACTGTTGAAGCAATTTCTCAACGAAAAGCTCGATCGCTATTATTGGCAGCTTTCTTATCCGGGTGCAGAGATCACTTCAGGATTGAGTCCGCATCTCAAATTCGGCGTAATTTCGATTCGAGAATGTTATCAAACGGCACAACGAATTCAGAAATACTCAAGCGATCAGAGAATTGAACGTAGTTGTAAACAATTTATCTCACGATTGCGATGGGGAAGTGGATTCGCTCAGCGATTTCGATATTTGCCTCAGTTGGAGTTGCGATCGCTCTATTCGATCTTTGATCAAGACGGTTGGGAATTTGACGAAGAACTCTATGCAGCCTGGAAAACAGGACAAACCGGATTTCCAATCATTGATGCTGCCGCGAGATGTCTAGAAGCAACAGGCGGCTGGATGGCGTTAAATTTTCGATCGCGGGCGATCTATTCGAGCTTTCTCAGCAATTTGCTCGGAATGGATTGGCGCTATGGGGCGTTGCATTTTATGCGGCATTTGATCGATGGAGATTGCCCGATCGATCATTATCAATGGGCAATGCAAGCAGGCGTGACGCATTGTTTAGATAAAAGCTGGACGCGAATTTATAATCCAGAACAGGCAGCCGTCGATCGCTGTGATCCCGAAGGGGCATTTATCAAAAAATGGGTTCCCGAACTGGCAAAGGTTCCGGCTGTGCAACTCGGACTGCCGCCGCGTGTGAAAGGCTATCCTCAACCGATTTTGAACTATCGAGAAGCGCGTGCCCGTCGGGTTCAGCAACTCGAAGCACAACGATCGAACTTTCGTCAACAGTCTGATATTCTGCCGCATTTAGCTCGAATGCCAAAATCAGTTTTGCCCTTTGGCAGCGAACGATTTGAAAGCGAGATTCAATGGGCAAAACTTCCGACTCCCGGGTTGTTTCCGGCTGCATTGAATTTGGACGATTTAGACATGGAGCGATCGACTTGGTTACGATCGTGGTTAGTGGCTCACGTTGAGATCAAACCGCAAAAAACGACGGCTCGCCGCAAAAAAACGACTGCTGATTCAGACTTTGTTCAGCTTAGCTTGTTAGAGTAATTAAACAAAAACAACAGATTCCTACTCAAGAGAGACGAGAATGCTTGAATCTTACCGTCAACATGTCGCAGAACGAGCGGCTTTAGGGATTCCGCCTTTACCCCTGAGTCCTCAACAGACCTCCGAACTTTGTGAACTTCTGAAAGCCCCCCCCGCAGGTGAAGAAGAATTTCTCCTCTCACTCTTGCGCGATCGCGTTCCGCCGGGAGTCGATCAAGCTGCTTATGTGAAAGCTGGATTCCTAAGCGCGATCGCCAAACATGAAGTCACTAGCCCATTGATCTCGCCGAAAGATGCGGTTGAATTCCTCGGCACGATGATGGGCGGTTACAATGTGCATTCACTGATTGAATTGCTCAAGTCTGAGAATTCCGAAATCGCAGAAACCGCAACCGCAGCCCTGAGTAAAACGCTGCTCGTCTATGATGCGTTTCATGACGTTCAAGAACTGGCTGAAAGTGGCAATGCCTACGCGCAGCAGGTAATGAATTCTTGGGCAAATGCAGAATGGTTTACTCACCGCAACCCCTTGCCCGAATCAATCACAGTGACCGTCTTCAAAGTTCCAGGTGAAACGAATACCGATGACTTATCGCCTGCACCTCACGCAACCACTCGCCCCGATATTCCCCTCCATGCGCTAGCAATGCTCGAAACCCGCCAGCCGGGATCGCTCGAAGTGATCGCAGAACTGAAGCAAAAAGGGCATTTACTCGCATATGTTGGCGATGTCGTTGGAACGGGATCTTCGCGGAAATCGGCGATCAACTCTGTGCTTTGGTACATTGGTCAGGATATTCCGTATGTGCCCAATAAGCGATCGGGTGGATATGTCTTGGGCGGTAAGATTGCTCCGATTTTCTTTAACACCGCAGAAGATTCGGGTGCTTTACCGATCGAATGTGATGTCACCCAAATGAATACAGGCGATGTGATTACAATCTATCCCTACAAAGGTGAAATTACGAATGAATCGGGCGAAGTGATTTCTACGTTCTCGCTCAAACCCGACACGATTCTCGATGAAGTCCGCGCAGGTGGAAGAATTCCGCTCCTGATTGGGCGGACTTTAACGGACAAAACTCGGGTCGCTTTAGGACTCGCGCCTAGCGAATTGTTCGTTCGCCCTCAAATGCCTGCGGATACAGGTAAAGGATTTACTCTAGCTCAAAAAATGGTCGGAAAAGCTTGCGGGTTACCTGGGGTGCGTCCCGGAACTTCTTGCGAACCGATTATGACAACGGTGGGATCGCAAGACACCACAGGCCCGATGACTCGGGATGAATTAAAAGAGCTTGCTTGTCTTGGCTTTAGTGCAGATTTGGTGATGCAAAGCTTCTGCCACACCGCAGCTTATCCCAAACCCGTCGATCTAAAAACCCATCACGAACTGCCCGACTTCATCAACTCTCGTGGCGGAGTTTCCCTGCGTCCGGGAGATGGCATCATTCACTCCTGGCTCAATCGGATGCTCCTGCCTGACACCGTGGGGACAGGGGGCGATTCTCATACTCGTTTTCCGCTGGGCATCTCATTTCCAGCAGGTTCGGGTTTAGTCGCGTTTGCTGCCGCTTTAGGGGCAATGCCGCTCGATATGCCTGAGTCGGTTCTGGTTCGCTTCAAAGGGAAACTGCAACCCGGTGTGACTTTGCGCGATGTGGTGAATGCCATTCCTTATGTCGCAATGCAGCAAGGCAAGCTTACTGTTTCTAAAGAGAACAAGATCAATGTCTATTCTGGCAAGATCATTGAGATGCAAGGCTTGCCTGATTTGCAGCTAGAGCAAGCTTTTGAACTTACCGATGCAACGGCTGAACGATCGGCCGCAGGCTGTACGATCGCACTCTCGATCGAGACGGTTTCCGAATACCTCCGCTCCAATGTTGCCTTACTGAAAAACATGGTAGCGCGTGGCTATGGCGATGCTCGGACGATTCTGCGCCGCGTGCGTAAAATGGAAGAATGGCTTGCGAATCCTCATCTACTAGAAGCCGATGCCGATGCCGAATATGCAGACATTATCGAAGTCGATCTCGATCAATTGAAAGAACCGATCGTTGCGGCTCCCAATGATCCCGACAACATCAAACTCATGTCTGACTGTGCGGGCGATCCGATCCATGAAGTGTTCATTGGTTCGTGTATGACCAACATCGGACATTACCGTGCGGCTGCCAAAATTCTCCAAGGTGCAGGCGTTGCCAAAGCAAAGCTCTGGATTGCTCCTCCCACTCGGATGGATGAACAGCAACTTAGAGCAGAAGGCATCTACGACATCTTTGTTGCGACGGAGGCACGGACTGAAGTGCCGGGATGTTCGCTCTGTATGGGCAATCAGGCGCGAGTCGAGGACGGCGTAACCGTATTTTCCACCTCAACGCGGAACTTCAACAATCGCATGGGCAAAGGCGCACAGGTCTACCTTGGTTCGGCAGAACTCGCAGCAGTCTGTGCATTGCTTGGTAAGATTCCGACCGTTCAGGAATACATGGACATTGTGACAACCAAAATCGATCCGTTTGCGGCTGATCTGTATCAGTACTTGAACTTCGATCGAATTTCTGGCTTTGAGGATGAAGGTCGGGTGCTATCGAAAGAAGAAGAAGCCAAATTGGTTTCTGCGATCGGGTCGTAGATTCAGAT
>JALOOO010000201.1 GCA_025454375.1 Leptolyngbya sp. Prado105
AAAAATCGAGTCGAGAATTACAGTCAACGCCGTTCCGGTCAAAAATTGCCGAATATTCTCAAGTTCCTGTACCCGTGCAACCGTATCCCCAACCCGTCGAGCTTCAAAATACGCCAAGGGCAACCGCATCAAATGACGGAACAACTGAGCCGAAAGACTCAAATCCAACCGTCGCGCCGTATGTGTGAAAATAAACAGCCGCAGAATCCCTAAGATCGCCTCAAAGACGGCAACTGCCAAGAGCGCTATCGCCATCACATCCAGGGTGGGAATACTCCCCTGCACCATAACTTTGTCAATCACAACCTGGGTGATCAGCGGAGTTGCTAATCCGAGCAATTGCAGCGTAAACGAAGCAAATAGCACCTCACCTAAGAGAACCTTATACTTCCAAACCGCAGGCAAAAACCACGCCAGATTAAACCGCTCTTGCTTCTGAATCGCCTCAACCTGCCAAAGGCTCCGATCCCAAAACTGCTCAACCATCGATCGATGAACCGCCTGTGGCGACATCACCGGATTATGCGGATCAGAAATAATTAGACGATCGCCTCGTACCCCATATACCACGACCCAATGCGGTTCATCACTATCATTCCAGAGCATCAATGCGGGAAAATCGAGCAGTCGCGCATCTTGCCAGCTAATTTCAATCCGTCGCAGTTGCAGCCCTAGCTTCTCCGCCGCATCGACGACATTTGTCGGACGCTGCCCCCGCAACTGTCGCTGTACCCATTCCATCTGCACCGAGTTCTGCAAATGATTCGCTACCATGGTCAGACAAGCTGCCGCGCTGTTCATCCCCGGCACAAATGGGAAGCCCGTGACTGACTGCGGCGAGTAATCCGTTTGCGGCACATATCGCGCCCGTTGAATCGCCCAATAGCGATCGATATCGGGCGATTGCAGACTCTCCCACATATCGCTATTCCACAGCACCGTCTGCACATCACTGCTGGCAGCCCGCGCCTTCCATCCTGATAAGTCCAGCAAGTCGCCAATCCATTCGCCAGGATTCAAAACCCGCGAACTATTATCCTCGCCCACTAGGCGGACTTTCCCATTCAGGATCAGCAGTTGAGTGCCTGTATCATCACTTGACCAAAGCACATCACCTAACTTGTAGTGACGCACCTCAGCTTTCGATTTGAACTGCACCTGTTGCTCAGGATTGAGAAAACAGAGGGGCGGAGATTCCCAGGGTAAATTAGCAGCGAGATCATTCGTCAACATGAGCGCAAATAGATTTTAGGGGGCTAAGGGCGATCGGTAAGGCACTCTAATCGATGCAAAGAGAAAGTTTCTTCAAGTCAGTCTAATCGTTAACCTGAAGTTTCACCGTCATTTTTTGAATTTTTTCAGCGATCCAACGATCGAAAAGTTCCGTCGTCAGCATCTGCTTCAATTGAGGATTGTCTAAAGTTGCCGGGAGAACGTCTTCAATCCGGAACAACGCCCATTTCCCATCGAGTTCAATCGGTCCAACTAAGTCGCCTTTGTTCGCTGAATCGATCGCCGCGCGAACCGTATCGGGCATTGTGCCACGACTGACTGGACCCATCATGCCATTGGCAATGCGATCGTCTGCAATAGAATGCTCCCGCGCTAACGACTCAAAGCTTTCTCCTTCACTAATTTGCAGCTTTAGTTCATCGGCAATTTCTTGGCTCTCGATAATAATGCGCGACAGCACCACGCGATCGAGAAAAACTTTCCGCTCAATAAAATATTCTTGCAATCTTGGCTCGGTTGCGACGATTTTCAACTTTTCGTTCTTGAAGTTCGTCGCAATCTGCTGGTGGAACGTCGTATAGTCCAACCCGTTGCGAGTCAGCCATTCTTGGAACACATTCGGATCAGTCAACTGCTGCTGAATGCGAAAATCGACTACCGCTTGTTCAATCACGGCTGGATTAATTTCAAGGTCATCGCGAGTTTTTAACTCGGTTTCCAGGACATGCTGCCGCAAAATATCGCCAATGAAGCCTTGCAGCTTCCCAGAAGTCTGTAAATAGCGAAGGCATTCCCGGAGGCTGAGGGACTGCTCATCGATCGTGAGAAAAGCGTTATTTTCCATGAAGTAATCCGTGAGTCCTGCAATATCCAAACCGATGGTAACGTGCCTAAATCTACTGAAATTTTGACATGAGTCTGTAAAATCGAGCGTGATTTACGCAAACCACTGCGATTAAACTAAATCTTTGTTCATCTAGAGTCCGCAATTTCAACTAATTCCGGGTTGAGATTGACTAAATCTTTAAAAAGGGTACGCAAGAGACTTAGAACCTTTACGGAGAAAATCTCCGCATTCCTTTGAAATCGATTCGGTTTAATCTGAGAACGATCGACATTGAATCATTAAAAAATCTAGCATCCCGACCGGAAAACCGGATTTTATGGCATGATCAATTGAGTAACTATCTTGCGATCGACAGGAAATACAGAAGATTATGGCTCTCCGATTAGGTGACACCGTTCCAAACTTTACTCAGGATTCGTCTGAGGGAACGATCAATTTTTATGACTGGGCAGGGGATAGCTGGGTTGTATTGTTTTCGCACCCTGCTGACTATACTCCTGTTTGTACAACAGAATTGGGTCAAGTTGCGAAAATTAAACCTGAGTTTGACAAGCGCAATGTCAAAGTGATTGCGCTCAGCGTCGATGATGCAGAATCGCACAAAGGCTGGATTGGCGATATCAATGAAACGCAAGCATGCAGCGTCAATTATCCGATTTTGGCAGATGGCGATAAGAAAGTGTCCGAACTGTATGACATGATTCACCCGAATTCCACCACGGGTTCGACCTTGACGGTGCGCTCCGTATTTATCATTGACAACAATAAAAAGTTGCGTCTGACATTTACCTATCCGGCTAGTACAGGACGGAACTTTGATGAACTGCTGCGCGTGATTGACTCGCTGCAATTGACGGACAACTACAGCGTTGCAACTCCAGCAAACTGGGTGGATGGAAATGACTGTGTGGTTGTGCCTTCGATCCCGACGGATCAAGCGCGGGAGAAATTTCCGAAAGGGGTCACAGAAGTCAAGCCTTATCTGCGGATGACTCCTCAACCGAACAAATAGGCTTTTTATCCCTGTGATTTAGCTGGGTGAGAAACCTTACCCAGCTTTTTTGTCGAGTTTTTTTGTTTTAGGAGGTGTAGGTTAGATTCGCGATCGATCGGTTCACCCATTCTGATAGCAGTGATTGCTCCTCTTCAGATATTCCTGCCATCATCACATGCAGCAATCCCAGCGCAATGGGGGGCAAAGTTGTTTTCAAGTCTGACCCAGCATCCGTGAGCCAAATTCGCCAAACTCGTCGATCATGCGTATCGCGCTCCCGGCGAATTATTCCACGCTCACACATCCGATCCAGAACGCCTGTAAGCGTGCCTCCGACTTGCTGTAAATTCTCACCAATGCCAGAAGTGGCTTGACCATCTTCTTGCCAGAGACAACAGAGGACGACCCAGTGAAACGGAGTCAGAGCAAAGGGATCAAGAATTTCTTGAAACCGACGTGTCCCAAGTTGAGCAATCAACTTGATTCGATAGCCCAGATTATTCGGTGCAAAAATCGCCTCCCAGCCTTCAATCGGGTGGACGATCGCAGATTCACCCAGATTCGCAATAATTCGATCGACGATATTCGATAGATGCTCACGCTCAGAAATCGGAATGCCTTGTAGCGTCGCATCTCGAAGCGCAGTCGCGATCGGCGGTAAAACTTCTTCTAGTTTTCGTCCAGCATCTGTGAGCCAAATCCGCCAAACTCGACGGTCTTGAGCATCGCGCTCTCGACGGATCAAGCCTCTTTCACTCATTCGGTCAAGTACACCTGTCAATGTTCCACCGACTTGCTGTAAGCGCTCGCCAATACTTGAAGTGGCTTGACCATCTTCTTGCCAGAGACAACACAGCACAATCCAATGAAACGGAGTCAATCTATAGGGATCAAGACGCTCTTGGAACTTACGATTTAACAGTTGCGAGAGAAGTTTAATCCGGTAGCCAATTCCATGGGGGGCAAGCAGACGTTTGAGATGCGTCGGAATCGGTTCAGTCTGGGTAGAAATCATTGACGTTATTAAAAGCACTGAATAAACAATAGATCTGACTTACAAACATTAGATCGTCAAACTCAAGAAAAGAGCAGAGATAGAGACAGACAAGTTAAACAATAGGTAAAGAAATCTTACCGTATTGCGCTCTGTATACAAGACTAGCTTTTCAAGAGTTTTACAGAAAGTCGTAGCAAAAATGAATGAAAAATGAATATTGTAATTATCAACGGAAATGGTTGATACGAACGAACTTTGCAACGCTTCATTACAGGGAATACGTTCTATTTGCCATCGAATGGTTTGAACCCAAAGTAACTGCTAATTGAGTTCGCTTTGAGCATCGGGCTGTAACTGTTTCGTCTCGATCGCCAGCGGACTAGACGGAGAGACGGGTTGCGATCGCAACACGATCGTACCGATGATCAGAGTCAGGACGGGGATACCGATCGAGACAAGACTTTTGAGACTCGCATTCATGCCGAGAATGTATTGAGCGCTACTAGACAAAGCAAATGCAAGCGTCGTTAAGCCAAACAATCGCGCTTTTGGAGTCAGAGCCGCAAACGTAATCAAGATTGAGCAGTACCAGGGCATCAACCAGGAAGTAGCAAACAGCATGAGGACGAGCGTTGTCCAGCCCATATCTTCTAGCAGCATTTGAGGAGTATCATCCCAGCGTTTATCACTGCGATGAAGCTGCCAGCAGTAGAAGCCAAAAAAGCCGACTAGCGTTAGGTTTGCAAGAGTTGTGAGCATGAGTCTCTGCTGCGGCAGATCGAGTCGCTCGGGCTGAAAGATCCGCACCAGATCGAGCATAAATTTCGCCATCGCCATCAGTGAGGATTGGTACTGTCCAGACACGCCCGGATTGACGATACTTTGCCAAGCCTCAAGACTGGGCATGACGGTAAAAGATAGTCCCGTGACGATCGCACCTGATGCCGCAATCATTGCCAGCAGCCAGCGCCAATGTCCCTGCCGCAGCAGCGTCACCGCAACCCAAGGAGCCCAGATGATTGGAATCGTTTTGCTCAGAAAGCCTCCCCACAATGCGACAAATGCCATCCAGAACTGTTCTTTGGCATAAGAAACCGCAAAGAGAACCAAACTAGTAGACACCAAAATATCCACATGCGCCGAACTCACCTGCTCCATCAGCAAAAGCGGATGCAATAAGTAAGCGATCGTGATTCTGCCGCGATCGGGGATCGGCAGCCACCGCCAAATCAAATAGCTATTAAATAGATGCAGCAGTAAGCAGATGAGCTTGAACGCATAAAGCGCCACGATCGGGCTAATCGACACAAAGATGGCTGAGAAGCTAAAGATCGCTTGAGAAACCACGCCATAGGTTGAGGTTTGCCCCCAATCTACATAGGGAGAAAGTTCGGTTACGAATGATCCCGCTCGGGTCAAATAGGGATTAGCGCCCGCGAGATTCATCAATCCCGAATGAATATAGAGATAAGTATCATTGCCCAGAGGATACGCGATGAACGCTAAAATCCAAAAAGCAGAAGTCCGAACTAAGATTTGGCGGAAGCTCCAAGTTGAATGCACCCAGGATGAACCCAGGAGTTTTGCCAGCCAGATTAAATAAATAATTGAGAGGAAAAGATAACTTCCCCCGATCGCAAGTTGAGTCTTCAGGTCGGGAAACGTCGCAAACTTTCTCCCTCCTGCCAGAACATAATAGAATTTATCAATACCGAGATAAAGCAGAACAACGCTCAAGAACGTCGTCACGATTAACGCGATCGTTGTCAGTACTCTAGTTTTATTCACTTAGCTTTAAAACGAGTAAATCTTTCTTAATATACTACTGCACGAATTCAGGGCGAGATGCGCTTAATCCGGAGCGTCTAATAAAGTTGTGACATTGATAAGCGGGAGTGACACCAAACGTGAGGCAGAATCGCCTAGGGCAGAAGTTGAGCATTGCAGGGGTTGCACTGGTTGCGCTGATTGCTGGGATGTTTTTTTTGCTACAGCAAGCGACAAATTCCCGGAACGCGACGAAAGTTTGTATTCCGATTTATGCAGCCGATGTGATGTGTTACGGGCATCGTGAGCAGCTAACGGCGCATAAGTCAACGGTAATTGCTGTGAGTTCAACAGGCACAGTTTTGGCATCGGGCTATCAAAACACGATCGAGCTTTGGGATCTCAAAACTCGATCGCCCATGCCTACTTTGATCGATCACGACGGATTGATCAGCGCAATTGCGATCAGTCCCGATGAGAAAATTCTTGCAAGCAGCAGTTTAGATGGCACGATTAAGCTCTGGGATCTGCCCAATCATCGATTAGTGTCTACGATCAAATCTGGGCGGGCTTCTAATTTAGCCTTTAGTCCAGATGGCTTGACTCTAGCAAGTTCAAGTCGGGTTCAGCGCTGGGCAGATGGAGCTTCTAGTCCTGGGGGAGTCCAGATCTGGGATCTTGCTTCTCGGCAACGGATTTATGGTTTGGGCAATCAAGCGGTCCGTGAGATTGCGTTTAGTCGAGATGGTCAGCTTCTAGCCGCAGGCGATCGCAACAAGACAGAATTGTGGCAGATGCGAGACGGGGAGCGCTTAAAGGTTCTCAATTCTGGAGAAGTGACGGGGTTGGTCTTTTGTCAGGATGGTCAGACACTGATTACTGGCAGTAGTCGCCTGAAACTTTGGGATCTGCGCAATGGCGTTTTGCTGCATGAGTTTGATGCGGGGGCTTCTGACCTCGTTCTGAGTCCGGATGGACAGACGTTAGCAACTTCTGCGGGCGGGTCAGTGCATTTGTGGCATCTTTTGAGCGAGCGATCTTTAGGTACGATGCCTGCGAATGCGTTTAGTAGTGTTTTTGTCGAGTTTGCACTTGAAGGACAGGCGATCGTAGCGGGGGGAACGAATGGGATTAAAATCTGGTGGGATTTGAACGCTGAGACGCAGGTTCCTTGATCTGTTCAACAAAAAATTGGGATAGCAGTGCAACCGCTATCCCAGCTTCCTACAAAGAATATTAGCCCTGCTGAATTTGCGGATAAATCTCAGCAAATTCAGATTATTGGCAATTCACCAGGTTTGAGCCAGGAACTTTGACGAAGCCATTAGAAACCCAGCCTGCGGCAGGTTTTGAGAGTTGAACCCAGACTCGTCCTGTGGAATCGACTTGGGAAGTCGTCGGGGTGGTTGAGACATTCACTTGAGTATTGAAGTTTGCACCGCCAACGACTGGACTTGAGACATTGGGACTTTGACGGATGATCAAGCCTTGCGGTTGGGTGACTCGGCGGCAGGTCGAGGCAGGAGTCGTTGGGGGTTTCTCCGGCTCAGGTCTACCTGGGCAGACTCGCAGCGTTACCGTTTGCACAAAGCCGCGTACAGGAGTACTGACTGCGAGAAAACCGTTTTGAGCGGTGTTTTCCGCGATCGTCATCTGCTGATTTTCTGAGACTGAGCGGACGACAGCACTCGCTGCGGAGCGTTCTGCAAAGATTGCAGTAGACTGCTTAGCACATCGGAGTTGTCCGGTGAGTTGCGCTTGAGCAGAGGAGGGGAGCATGAAAGGTGCTGTGAGTCCAGCGATCGTCAAGGCTGAAAGCGATTGTTGCCAAAGATTTAATTTCATCGTATTAAACTCCTCACCTGGGTAGAACCCTTTAGCAGTGGTATATTTCGGAAATTATCCCACGGATAGCTCGAATTCTTTGCTTTGTTACGACGGTTTTAAACATCCGCAAGAGAGTTCTTTCCTAAGGCGTAGTCATAATGAGTTTAAGTTAGCTATACTTAGAGAGTAAATGACAGGAATCATCTCATGGTCAAGGTTGTTGGCATTGCTGGGAGTATAAGACCGGGTTCTTATAGTCAACTCGCTCTAAAAATTGCTGCTCAACGGGTTGAGGCTTTGGGGGCGGATGTCGAGATCTTAGATTTACGATCGCTGAATCTGCCGTTTTGTGATGGCGGGGATGACTATTCGGAGTATCCCGGTGTCGCGAAGATGCAGAAAGCCGTGAGTGAAGCGGATGCAATTATTTTAGCTACGCCTGAATACCACGGCAGTGTCAGTGGTGTGCTGAAGAATGCTTTGGATTTGATGGGATTTGAAGAGTTTACAGATAAGGTCACGGGTGTGATCAGTGTGCTAGGGGGGCAGTCTAGTAACAATTCGCTGAACAATTTGAGAGTGATTTTGCGGTGGATTCATGCTTGGACGATTCCGGAGCAGATTGCGATCGGGCAAGCTTGGAAAGCATTTGGCGAGGATGGCAAGTTACTTGATGAAGGGCTTTCTAAGCGGTTTGATGCGTTTGCTCAAAGTTTAGTCCAGAGTACTCGTCGTCTGAGAGGACTGTAGGCACATCTTCTAACGGTAAAGCCAAACCCGTAGCAGGGAGAGTAATTGCTCTGTATCGACAGGCTTAGTAATGTAGTCAGATGCGCCTGCTTCGATACATTTTTCTCGATCGCCTTGCATTGCTTTTGCTGTCAGGGCAATGATCGGCAGCGATCGAAACTCTGCTTGTTCTCGAATCATCCGAGTCGTCTCATATCCGTCCATGTCCGGCATCATGATATCCATTAGCACAATGTCAATGTCTGAGCGCGATCGCAGAATTTCTATGCCTTCTCGCCCATTTTCGGCATAGAGGACTTGCATTTGATGGCGTTCTAGTAAGCTTGTAAGGGCGAAAATATTCCGCACATCATCATCGACAATTAGGATTTTTTTACCGCCTAAGACTGGATCAACCTGGCGTAAATCTTCAAGGATTTCGCGCTTCGGTTGCGGCAGGTTTGCTTGCACTCGATGGAGAAATAGCGTAGTTTCATCGAGTAAGCGCTCTGGCGATCGCACATCTTTAATAATGATCGTCTCAGCAAGTCGCTTGAGTTGGGTTTCTTGCTGCCGGGTTAGCTCTTTTCCGGTGTAGATAATAATTGGAATCTGGGTGAAGGCTTCATCTTGCTTGATCTGCTCAATTAGATCAAATCCACTCATATCAGGTAATCCCAAATCCATCACAATACAGTCAATTTGATGGGTTTGTAATGCGGCGAGGGCGGATTGGGCAGTGGATTTTCTGTGGTGCCAGTAATGGTAATTTCCTCTTCCGGCTCCGCATTGGACAGTTGCTCCGCATTGGACGGTTGCCCGATCGCCACCTGCGCCCACCCAGTCACGATGGCTCCCACTAGCATCAACAATATCCCCACACGCATAACCTAACTCCTGAGAATCCACAACCAGCCTGGGAATAATAATGATTATCATTCTTTTTGTCAAGTGACTGGATGT
>JALOOO010000202.1 GCA_025454375.1 Leptolyngbya sp. Prado105
TCGCGTCCTGCAATTTTTACCTGTCCGCGATCGGGTAAAACCAACCCTGCAATCATTTTGATGGTCGTCGTCTTGCCCGCACCATTTGCTCCCAAAAAAGCTAAAACTTCATGACTCGCGATATCAAAAGATACATTTCTTACCGCTTCGACCGTTTTGCCACCGCTACGGTAAGTTTTCTGTAATTGGTCAACTTCTAAAACTTGCATCGGCATTCAAACGAAAGGGCTTTGTCACCATGATGACAGAATCAATCTTCTATCTCTGGTTTGGTTCTCTGTGAGGCAATCCCAAATATATTAATATTTGTGAAGTGGTATTGTCTAAATTCTACAAGAGTGATCCAGATTTCTGACCTATACCGTGGTATTAGTTTCACGAAGGAGCGGTTTTTGTGACTGTTGAGCTACAACTCTCTTCTCAGGCGGATGACCAGTTAATCGCGGCTTTTTTCCGTCAATCTCAAGGACAATGGCGATCGGAGCGGCGATATTACACGCTTCCTCAGGGCGAAGTCAAAGAAATGAATAGTTTTCTGACGATTCGCTTCTTAGAACAAGGCGACCCGGAACTGATCGAACTTGCTCGCCTGCATGAACTCGAAGACGAGACTGCGATGACCTGCGGGGCGATCGTCAGTTGGGATAGCGAGAATCGCATTTCAGGGCACACCGAATCCAAAGGCTCGACTTTGTTTGGGGTGATTGGCTCGGTGCTGTACCGCGATCGTGGGTTTGCCACGTCTAAACCGATCACCGCTGGATTCTACTTCACCAATCCCGATACGCTCTGCCTCAGAACCGAGTACAAAGGCTCTGTATTTGAAGAAGAACTCAAGCTCATCGGCGATAAATACCGGACTCGGCAGACTGTGATTTCGCGCTTTGGGGAGCAGGTGATGATTGGGCAGTATTTGGAGAAACGGATGGGATAGAAGCGAGCTAAGTGGGGGAAGTCCCCCGCTTAGCTAAAACAACCCGATCGGAATCATCTCGATCGGCGCAGGCAGCATTTCCCCGCGAAAGTCTAGCAATTGAACTAATAGCAAATATCCAACGCCCAAGATTAAAGAAATAATTCCGGTCATCACTGCGACAAACTTCGATCGATTCATAGCTATCTCGATTACGCTTCTAAACAAAGTTTACAGAATCTTAGAAGTCTCATGCTCCCTGATCGAAAAAATTGCTGAAGCGGGAATCGTAAAGAGTGATTAAATGGCTACTCAGTAGTACCAGAGGCACTTATGGATTCTGCGGTCGCAACTCGCCTTCAACTTCCAACAATTGAGCGCTCGATCGCGCTTCAAACCTACGAACTCAGTAAATCCTACCGAACTGGGTTCTGGATGAACAAACGGGTCAAGTCTCTCAATTCTGTAAGTCTCACAGTATACGAAGGAGAGACATTTGGATTGCTCGGACAGAACGGAGCCGGAAAAACGACGCTGCTCAAAACGTTGCTTGGAATTGTCCGTCCGACTTCAGGACGTGCCACAATTTTAGGCGAGTCATTGGGAAATCTCGAAGTCAAACAACGAATTGGTTATTTACCGGAAAATCCTTACTTCTACGATTATCTGACCGGATGGGAGATTCTCAACTTTACGGGAGACTTGTTTAGAATTGGGCGATCGCAACAAAAGAAGCGAATTCCTGAACTGCTCGATCTCGTTGGACTGGCGCAATCAGCCGCGAAAAAGAAACAGTTGCGCCAATACTCGAAAGGAATGCTTCAGCGCATTGGAATGGCACAAGCTTTGATCAATGATCCAGAGTTAGTCTTTCTCGATGAGCCGATGTCTGGACTCGATCCGCTGGGTCGTTATCAAATGCGTGAAATTATCTCCTCGCTTAAATCCCAAGGAAAAACGATCTTTTTTAACAGTCATGTTTTATCTGATGTGGAGAAGGTTTGCGATCGCGTCGCTTTACTTGCTCGAGGTGAACTGATCGCACTGGGTTCAATACAAGAGCTTTTAGGAACGACTGAGCAGTATCGCGTGTTAGTTCAAGGCGGTAGACCCGAACTTTTACAGCCCTGGCTCCCAGATTTAGAGTTTCAAGATGGTCTATGGTCGGGGCATCTCAAAGGTACGGCAGCCGATTTTATGGATAGTCTTGCGTTGATGAATGCTCAGTTAATCTCAATGTCTTTAGCTCGTCCTTCCCTAGAAGAATTCTTTGTGCAGCAATTGCGCGATCGCGGCATCCACTCTAGTTCCTAGACGCTAAGCTAGAAAAAAGAAATCTTGCTTCAATATGCAGTGTCAGCTTTGCGATCGAGATGTCCCCGCACTTACTGGCGAAATTTTTGGCGTGGGTGCGGAAGCAGAATCCCGATCGCAGAGTTCGGATTAAGCGTTAAGCCGTTTCCCACAATCGACGAATCTCATCGGGTAAGAAATTTGCGACTTCTTGAATCCGCTCCTCCGACAATTCATCCTTTGTCGCCGAAAAGACCGCCGAAACCACCTGTTCTGGAGACACATTCGGCTGCAAACCGCCCTCTTGCTTGACTCGGAACAAGAACGTATCTGATTTAATCTTCAACGGCGGACGGATGTGACTGAGAAAATGCACGATCGGATTAGTGTCTTCCCACAGATCCGAAATTTCAGTCGCGAGTGGGGTCGCCGTATAAAGCGTTTTATCAGGATTATCGCCATCGAGCGGAACATGCAACTCCTCAGAGACATGTTCAACCGCTTCATTCGTCATCATGTCGCGCATTGTGCGGAAGACCACTTCTGTCACATCCCGCGCATCGTACAGATCAGAGAAGCCTCCTTTTAGCGCGACTTTCTCAAGGAAGGGAGTATCTTTCGTCGCGATCGGAACGCTGACCCCAGACTGCATCGATTCAGGTGGATTTGTTTCCATGTCTTCTAGCATCTTCCGACCTTTTTCCGTCAGTTCTGCTTTTTTGAACTCGATCAAATGTGGTAGAGGACCATCAGAAGCCCCATAGGTATTGGCAATTCTCAAGCCGAATTCTTCACGCTCGACAACATTGGGCACATCGTCTTGATTTGCATAAGCATTGCCCGAAAACTCAGCGTTGATATACTGCCGCTGATTCAGATAATCTAAGTGCCCGAGCAGATCAACCGGGGTCATCTTGATGCCTGCAAAATCCGTCTCGTCGAATTTCACTGGATCAGGTCCTGGTCCTTTATCAGACTGATCGATTTTTTTCAGCATAATATAAACTACGTCGTCCCGAATGGCGATCGTCATAGTAATTCTCCTGTATGGTTTATCCCCTCAACTATTCCGCGATCGTCCAAATTGTTTCATCCCTCACGTGAGACATTTGTGATCTCTACCAAGAGACAGAGAAAACCGTTCAAAACTCGGATTTCTTGCTAAAAGTAAAGAAATCCCCAAGACTGGGGCGATGAGTAGCGGGAAACGCTACCGTAAATTTGACTTCTACACTGAACTCTAGACACGATTCTTATGACGACTTACCAACCGGATCTCGAAACTGAAACCCCTGAAGAAGCTGCGATTACAGGCGTGAATCTTGTCGAAGTGATTGAAACTGTGATTGGGAGTTTGGATCAAACGGGTAGTGCAATGGTGAGCCACAACGAAGGTGGCTCAGTTTGGAAGTTCAAATATGGCAGTGTCGAAACATTTGTGCAACTGACCGGAACTTCTGATGATGATACGTTTTCTGTTTGGGCAAATGTTCTGACGCTGCCTGTGCAGAATGAACTGCAACTCCTGCGAAAGCTACTCGAAATGAATTGGCTAAGTACCTTTGAATCGCATTTCGCGATCGTCAATTCTCAAGTCACGGCTGTTTCTTCTCGCACGGTTGCAGAACTATCTCCCGGTGAAATTTCTCGCTTAATTACGATCGTCGCCACGATTGCGGATGACAATGATGATGCGCTAAAAGCAGAATTTGGAGCCGCATAGTGGCATGGATCAATGGCGGCTGATTCCAACGATTCAAGCTTCTGGAGCGATCCAAATGGCGATCGATACCTGGTTGCTAGAGCAACATCGCACAAACTGCCATCCGCCGACTTTGCGCTTTTATACTTGGTCACCGATTGCAATTTCTCTGGGCTATCACCAGAAGCAATTTCCTGAGTTTTGGAGAACCTTGACTTGGGACGGAAACGCGATCGAGCTTGTCCGTCGTCCAAGTGGAGGCAGAGCCGTTTTACATCAAGGTGATCTGACTTATGCGGTGATTACTTCTGGACTCGGAAGCAATCGGATGCAGGCATATCAAACGATTTGCGATTTCTTAATTCAAGGCTGGAAGCAACTTGGAATTGAACTACAGTACGGAGAAGCAGGACGGGGATACATTCACAATCCGAATTGCTTTGGCACTGCGACTGGGGCAGATTTAGTAACGAATGATGGCGTGAAACTCATTGGGAGTGCCCAGTTGAGAAGAGATGACGTAATTTTGCAGCATGGCTCAATGCGGCTCAAACCTGATGCGAAATTGTTTGCTCAGGTCTTTGGGCAAGAGATTGATGGGATTAAGCTAGAACTGTCGATCGATGCAATTACGAATGCTCTGATTCAATCCGCAAGAGAGCATTTTAAAATCAATCTTGCAATTCAAGATCTGACACAGTCCGAATGGTCTGAGATTCTAGCCTCTAGCTCATCTGGTCGTCGTCGTTCCAACTAATTCAAAATCAGTTGGATGGCTTGCACCCTGTTCCATTGAGCCGCTTGACACTCCCACCCTGTTCATTCAAAGGTGGGAGTGCTGGTTGACTGACCCATCTGCTCGCAATTGCACAGAACGCCCGTGATTAGAAATTCGTCATCGCTTAACTCTAAAGTGCAGCAACTAGAGCATCTCCAATCGCTTGGCATCCTACCAGCATTTGACCCTCAGACATAATATCTCCAGTTCGATAACCCTGATCGAGTACTTTTAGTACCGCTTGCTCAATATGAGTGGCAGCCTCCGCTTGATTGAAGCTATAGCGCAACATCATTGCAGCACTCAAAACCTGAGCGAGCGGATTTGCTTTATCCTGCCCTGCAATGTCGGGCGCAGAACCATGCACAGGCTCATAAACTCCCGGTGCTGAAGCTCCCAAACTTGCAGAAGGCAACATGCCAATACTTCCGGTTAACATCGCCGCGGCATCAGACAGAATATCGCCAAATAAGTTACTTGTGACGATCGTATCAAACTGCTTCGGCGCACGAACTAACTGCATCGCCGCATTGTCCACATACAAATGTGAGAGTTCTACATCGGGATATTCGATCGCTAAAGCTGTCATACGATCGCGCCAAAGCTGTGAGACTTCTAGCACATTTGCTTTATCCACAGAACAGAGCCGCTGCGCTCTCTTTTGAGCCGTTTCAAATGCGACTCGTCCAATGCGATCGATTTCTGATTCGGTATACGCCATTGTATTTACACCGCGTTTCTCGCCTGTTTCGGTCGTAAATACGCCTCGCGGTTGCCCAAAGTAGATTCCACCTGTAAGTTCGCGCACTACCATAATGTCTACGCCTTCGACGACTTCGCGTTTTAACGTAGAAGCATCAATAAGCTGAGGCAGAATCGTTGCAGGTCGCAGATTCGCAAAAAGTTTTAAGCCCGATCGTAAAGCAAGTAATCCAGTTTCAGGACGCAAATGACGCGGTAAAGTATCCCACTTATAGCCTCCAATTGCGGCTAGTAAAACCGAGTCACTTTGCTTACAAGTTTCAAGCGTGGCAGCAGGTAACGGTTCGCCCATCGCATCGATCGCGGCTCCACCAATGAGAGCTTCCTTGAATTCAAACCTGAGATCAAATTTTTCACCGATCGTTTCTAAAACCCGAACGGCAACTGCCATAATTTCAGGTCCAATGCCGTCACCGGGAAGAAGCGTGATGCGATACTGCTGTGTCATACTGCACGTTGATAAAGAGTAGCGCAAAGTATCATATCGCAAGACAACGAATTACTTGTCAGATTGATCTTTTTTCCAGGGTCGCTTTGTCCCCATTTCCGTCCATGCAGAGAGGAAAAGATACAAAACGAAAACACTGATGCCAATCAGAAAAGAAACAACTTCGTCGTTCATCATTTGAAGGGAGTTAGTTTACCGCCGAGGGCTTCTACGATCGTTGTTGTATTCGCCACCATCATTTTGATGTAAGTTTCACCCTCACTTCCACGCGCCCCAATCGAATCGGAATACAACTCGTTCGGAGCCAATTTCACGCCTGCTTCTTGCGCGACCGTTTGAATCAATGCCGGATTAATGGTGGTTTCCGCAAAGATTGCCGGAACCCGCGTCGCTTTAATCAATTGCACTAATTTCTGCACCGTCTGCGCGCTCGGCTGTTCTTCGGTGCTAATCCCAATTAAAGTGCCAGCGATCGCTAAGTTATAAGCCTTGCCATAATACTGAAACGCATCATGAGTCGTCACCAGTCGCCGATTTTGCTCAGGAATCGTTTGAATCTGCTGCTTGATCCAAGTATCTAAACGATTCAGATCCGCACTTAAGCGATCGGCATTTTGTGTCATTTTTTCGCGATCGTTCGGAACCAGCGAAATCAACGCATCTCGAATGGCAGCAGCCATTTTTACTACATTCTGGACATTGCCCCAAACATGCGGGTCAGGGACTTTTTGCCCTGCTTTTTCTAGTTGCAGGGGGGGGATAATTTCGCCGATCGCAATTTGCTTAGCATTCGCACCCGCCGCTTGCATCAGTCGAATTAATCCTGGTTCTAGGTTGTAGCCGTTATAGAGAATCAAATCTGCTTTTTCTAGAGCGGCAGTGTCAGCCGGAACGGGTTCGTAAGTATGCGGGTCGGCTCCGGGTTGAAGAATGCCAAGAATTTCGATGGTCTCTGTCGCGATCGCCCCTGCTAAATCGGTCAAAATCGTACTCGTCGAAACAACTCGCGGTTTTTGATTCGCGGGACGCTCGGACTGACCGCATCCATGCAGCCCTGTCATCACAAGACTGCCAACAAACAAGGCATTAAACTGCCGCCGACCAAGAATTTTCATAGACTAGAGCGAAAAATTTTCTTCATCGTCGATCTGCACATCTAAACTTGCAGATAAGACTTCAGCCACCATCGCCTCAAGTTCTGCCGCATTGATTCGACGATCGGCTCGATCCTGCATCGGATTTGACAAAGGAATTAATCGAAGTTGTCGATCGTCTTGAATCAGATCAAAATGCGATTCGTTGTCTGTCTTGCTCAGTTGCAAACAGTCAAAACTATAGACATTGAGATAAAGCGCATGATTTGCGACCATTGTGGCGCGATGCGGATCGGCAAAGACCTCAAGGACGCAGCCTTCACCTTCGCTTTTTGTTCTGCCATCTTGCGTATGAATGTAGCGAACCTGATTAAGATCAGTCATCACCCGTTGCATGTCTTGCTTATCGATGATTAAACCATCATCGATGATACAGGGAGCGGGAATTCGGGCTTGACGAGGGAGTGAATCGTGACTCATGACAGAAACGTAGTCGATTAGGGTGGGGTTGCACTGGATAGAATCAAGCAAGGCTCGATCTGTCACTTCGGTAAGATGCTTCCTAAAGCAATTATGGCTGCAAATTGCGAATGCGATCCTGACAGAAGGTATTAGAAGTTTACGTGATGTGAATTGATTTAGCGCAATGTTTATAAAAGTCTGGAATCAATGCCTTGCAGCGATTACGTTTTACACCTGTCTACCGCTTCCTACGTCGAAAACCCTTGAATTTCGGGGGATTGCAAGATTTGCGCCCTTTGTCGGATTGGCGATCGGCGCATTCGTCGGAGGTCTAGATTTTGGCTTGGCTTGGCTAAAAGTGCCAAATCTGACGCGGAGCGCGATCGATGTTGCTGCATGGGTCGCCATTACAGGTGGATTGCATCTTGACGGAGCCATGGACACAGCCGACGGACTGGCAGTTATGGATGCCAATCGACGATTAAAAGTCATGACAGACAGCGCGACAGGTGCATTTGGTGCAATGACGGCTGTGATTGTGCTGTTGCTAAAAACGGCGGCATTGAGTGAAATTCGCTCCGATCGAGTTTGGGTATTCATGGGAGCAGCGGCTTGGGGACGCTGGGGACAGTTAGCCGCGATCGCGAAATATCCCTATCTCAAGCCGACTGGGAAAGGAGCCTTTCACAAAGAAGCGATTCAGACGATCGGAGAAATCATCCCATCCCTGGCAATTTTGCTGGGATGGAGTTTGATGGTGCGTCCCGGCATGGTTTTAGGAAGTGTGATCGCGCTTTCTGTTGCAACCTTGATCAATTGGAAACTGGGTGGACAGACCGGAGATACTTACGGTGCGATCGTCGAATGGACTGAGGCATTATTGCTTTGCGTACTGACGGTGCTTTAACGCAGTGCCGCAGTTTTTACAAAAGTTGGCATCCGGATCATGAAAGGCTAATCCGCAATTTGAGCAGATCGTTTGAATTTGACCCGTTGTTTTGACTAAGCGTTTGATCAAATCTCCGAGTTGCCAGGGAACGAGAATTAGCCCAGTCACCACCATCAAAATTGTAAGAAATCTTCCCGTTTGCGAGACGGGTGTAATATCGCCAAGTCCTGCGGTTGAAATCGTTGAAATGGAAAAATAAACCGCATCTAGAAATGTTTTAAATAGCGGATTGAAGCTATGTTCAACCTGATAAATCAAGCCAGAGTAGACAAATACAATCGAAAGGATTGTGAAAAGAATTCGCGCATAGATTGCGCTATCCTCACTACTGACATACCCAAAAATTGTTTTACCTTGAATAAATCGGATCAGTCGAAGAATTCGGAACCAGCGGAAGAGTCTTAAATATCCAACATTTGCGCCGATTAAAAATGGAGCGATCGACAATAGATCAACAATGGAATATAGACTAAAAATGAACTCTAATTTCTTTTCTGCACACCAGATTCTCAGACAATATTCAATCACAAATACAACGAGAATAACGTCTTCAATTTCAGACAGCGCTTCTCGAACGGCACCTGGAATTTGATAAGTTTGAGTGACGAAGATCCCTGAAGAAACTAAGACAAGTGCAGTAATAAAAAGCGTGACCGCTCGACCTAAAGGCGTTTCGATATCTTCGAGATAGAAGGCAACCTTCTCGCGCAGTTGGATCATGTCAAATCAAAAAATGCTGGAACTGAGCTATTGTCACTCAAATTCCAGCATTCTTTTCGTCAGATTTTCTATTGTTAAACCGCACCCTTGCCAACATTCAGCAATTCCGCGATCGCACGATGCTCCTCAGTCGGGTGACTTGGGAACTGATGACGCGCATCCGTAATCAGCCAATCGAGCGACGCGGCTTGCACATCGATC
>JALOOO010000203.1 GCA_025454375.1 Leptolyngbya sp. Prado105
ATTTACACAGTGTAGTGGAAGCCTGCAGGAAATCCGAAGGTGCGGGCAAAATTGCACCAATGCGCAGGCTGTCCGATCCCGAACATCCACGGCTATTCGTAACCGTTACAACATATAATCCGGCCTGCGTAGCCCGGAAACTGCGGTTGGTGGAACCGTCCTGCCAGCGGTACTGGCTGAAATTTCCCGGATCAAGGGTAAGGGATTCCCCGGTGCAGAGGTCGCGGCTGGCGCCGAGATCAAATTCCGGGATTGCGGATACTTCCAGCACCATGGTATCCCGCGAAACACAACCATTGGCATCTTCCACGCGCACCGAGTAGGATCCTGCATTACGTATGGTAATGGACGGATTAGCTGATCCGTTGCTCCAGGCATAAGCACGGAAACCTGTGCCCGCGCTGATTTGCGCGGAGTCGCCGCTGCAAAAAGAGAGATCTGGGCCGATCTGTACGGACAGGGCGTTGAAGATTTGCAGGTCCACGCTGTCTCTGGACATGCAGCCTTCGGTCGTTCGGGCTTCGGTCCTTACCCGGACGCTGTTCCGCAGGGCATTGAGTGTAATGGAGGGTCCTGAAAACGTTTCGCCGGTGGACAGGGTCCATTGATACCGGTCAAAACCCGGGCTGGCCTGCAGTGCCAGGCTGGAGCCCGGGCAGAGACTGCTATCGTTTCCAATGGAAAGCAGCGGAACATCCACCCTGCGGATGATGATGGTATCAGAGAACTGATCGGCACAGGCATTGGTTACCGTCACCCGGTAGGTTCCCGGCTGCCGGGCAACCAGTATCGAATCCGTAGATCCGTCCTGCCAGCGATAGGATGCAAAGCCGGCACCGGCGCGCAAGCGGATCGAGTCGCCCGGGCAGAACTGGGTATCGGCGCCCAGTTGCGGGCGCGCTGCAGCATCGCTGACGCCGATGGTAACGGAATCCGCGTAAGTGCGACATCCCGCATTCAGCGTGGCTTTCAGCCGGATATTACCTGCACGGCGGAAGCGGAAGACCGCATTGCTGTCGGTTACGCGTTGCAGTTGGGCAAAAGCGGTATCGTACACCCAATTGGGACGCAGGGTACAGCCGGGGTTCGTGGTGAAAGGCACAGAGACATCGGTATTCAGGAGGCATACCGGACCGGGGCTGCGTACGTCAATGGTTGAGCAGTTCGATGTGCTGCTGCAGAGCAGTTGTGCATACGAAAGGGCTACCGGATCCTGCAACAGCATTAATACGTTTGTTGATATCGTGTAATTTCTGGCAACCAGGGAGGGCAGGATACTGACCGGGTTCAGGGCTGCATTTTCAATTCGAGGATTGATATCTTTCGAGGCACAGGTGCCCAGGCTTCCATCGGGATCGAGTTTCGCCAGGTATGAATCGAAATTCTGGTTATCGTACCATTGAACACCGGCCAAATAAATAGACCCGTTTTCGTCCACCTGGATTGCTTCATTGTTTCTGAACGATCGCTTGATCTTCCTCGCTGGATTCGATTGGGCAAATGGATGAGTAAGGCAAAAGTAACATTCGAGCAATTGGATAAAGTAACTCGATCGACTGAAGAATTTCTCTTTCCTTATCCTCTAAATCCATTGGATGTGATGTTTACGCATCAAGTTCTGAGCTATGACACGATCAATATGCCGCCTGTGAGCTTGATTCAGAATGTCCGAATGCGAGGGGAGTGTTACAAGATTGGAAATTTTGCAATCCCGGCACAAATGCAATACCGTTTTAGGAGCTAATTATGCCGCATAGTTTGGTTCTCAATTTGGTTCCTCGATCGACCATTTCGCCAAACTTTCTAAGTGGGAAACATCTTCATGCTTTGTTTCTGACTTTAGTCAGTTCAGTCGATCAAGATTTAGGCAATCAGCTTCATGAGCAGAAGACTGAGAAAGCTTTTACTTTGAGTCCTTTGCAGGTGCATCGGCATCGGGTGCAGTGGGAACATCAAAAAGCGATCTCGCCGGATACAGCTTGTTGGTGGCGAATTTCATTGCTAGATGATGGATTGTTTGGGCATTTGACTCCGCTGTGGTTAAATCTCAATCCGGCTCAGGCTTGGCATTTGGGATCGGCTGATTTGTCTGTGACTAGCATTTTGGGAACTGCACAATCGGCTCAACCTTGGGCGAATTTTAGTTCTTATGTGCAACTGTATGAGCAGGCTTCAGATCGCGATCGCCAAATCACGTTTCAGATTTGTACGCCTGCTACATTTCGTCAGGGACAGTATGATTCTGCTTTACCGACGCGGGACTGTGTGTTTCAGAGCCTATTAAATCGCTGGAATCGATATAGTGGAATGCCATTTGAGGCAGGAGTGCTTGAGTGCTTGTTTCCGAGCTTTTTTGAAATTCGCACAGAGCTTGTGAATCATCCAGCAGGGAAATGGGCGGGGTGTGTGGGGACGGTGAGCTATCGGATTTTGGGAAATGTGGATGCGATCGCGATTCAGCAACTGAATGCGTTAGCAGATTTTGCGATGTATGCCGGGATTGGGCGGAAAACACCGATGGGAATGGGAATGGTGAGACGGACGTGATAGATGACTTTGTGCCGATCGCGGCTTTAAATCAATACAGCTACTGTCCCCATCGCTGCTGGCGGATGTTTTGTCTGGGAGAGTTTGTGGACAATCAGTACACGATCGAGGGGACGAGTTTGCACGATCGGGTGCATACCGTCGGGCAGGGAAATCGGGAGGAGACTTGGCAGGTGCGGGCGATCTGGCTGCGCTCGGAGCAGTATCGGCTGATTGGGAAGGCAGATTTAGTCGAGGTGAGCGCGGGGCAGTGGTCGCCTGTGGAATATAAGCGGGGGAAGAAGGGGGAGTTTGATAATGATGAGTTGCAGGTTTGCGCTCAGGCATTGTGTTTGGAGGAGATGACGGGGGAGAGGATTGAGGTTGGATATATTTACTATGCGCGATCGCATCAAAGGCAGTTAGTAGAACTGACGGATGAGTTGAGGGGGGAGACGATTCAGACGATTGCGGCAGTGGTGGCGTTGTTTGAGACGGGGAGGATGCCGCAGGCGGTGGAGTCGAAGCGGTGTCGGGGATGTAGCTTGTTTGAGCAGTGTTTGCCGCAGGTGGAAGGGAAGATGCTGCGGTATCGGGAAGTGATTTAGAGAATTTCAACCATGGGAACCGTTTACATTACACAAGAAGATGCGTTTGTTGGGAAGTCGGATGAGAGGTTACAAGTACGATCGCAGAAGCAAACTCTACTTGATGTGCCTCTGATTAAAGTTGATGGTGTCGTCGTCATGGGACGCGCGACGGTTTCGCCTGCGATGGTAGTTGAGTTACTAGAGCGAAAAATTCCGTTGAGCTTTCTTACAGGAACAGGGCGGTATTTGGGGCGGTTGGAGCCGGAGTTGACTAAGAATGTGATTTTACGATCGGCGCAGTGGAGGGCAGAGCCAGAAAAGGCAGTGCATTTGGTTCAGGGGTTTGTAAGAGGAAAGTTGAAGAACTATCGGCAGGCGTTGATGAGGGCGCAGCGAGAAATTGAGGGGGTGGAGGTGCAGGGGGAGATTGCTCGGCTTGAGAATGCGATCGAGCCGATTGCTAAAACTCAGAAAATCGATTCGTTACGCGGATTGGAGGGGTCGGGGAGTGCGGCTTATTTTGGTTGCTTTGGGCGGATGATTCGGGGGGAGGGGTTTGAGTTTCATGGGCGGAGGCGGCGACCGCCGACGGATAAAGTGAATGCGTTATTGAGTTTGGGGTATGCGTTGCTGAGGCATGATGTGCAGAGTGCGGTAAATATTGTTGGGTTTGATCCGTATTTGGGGTATTTGCATGTGGAGCGGTATGGTCGTCCGTCGTTGGCGTTGGATTTGATGGAGGAGTTTCGTCCGTTGGTGGTGGATGCGGTGGTGTTGAGTATGATCAATCGGCGGGTGCTGAGTGCTGAGGATTTTGTGGTGGAGCCAGTCAGTGGGGCGGTGTCGTTGAGTGTTGAGGGGTTGCGATCGTTTTTGCGGGGGTATGAGCAGAAGAAGCAGGCGACGTTTCGGCATCCGGTGTTGGGGGCGCAGTGTTCTTATCAGGAGGCGTTTGAGATTCAGGCGCGGTTGATGGGGAAGTTTTTGCTGGGGCAGATTGAGCAGTATCCGCCGCTAGTTTTGAAGTGATTGAGTGTTGAAGTAATGTTTTTGGTGGTGAGCTATGATGTGCCGGATGATAAGCGCCGGACGAAGATTCATAAGGTGCTGAAGTCTTATGGGCAGTGGATGCAGTACAGCTTGTTTGAGTGTGATTTGACGGAGGTGCAGTATGCAAAATTGCGATCGCGCTTGGGGTCGATCCTCTCATCATTATGGCTGCTGCTACCCCCATTCCTGTAGATCTTTCTGAATGGCTGTTTGCTGGTCTGTACGGCGGTTCTGGGGTGCAATTGGCAAAATGCAAGACTTTAGATTTAGAAGTGCCTGCGGACTCAGAAATCGTCTTAGAAGGAACGATCGCGCCTGGGGAAATGTTACCCGACGGCCCTTTCGGCGACCACATGGGCTATTATGGCGGCGTGGAAGATTCACCTCTGATTCGCTTCCATTGCATGACCCATCGCAAAGATCCGATTTATCTAACCACTTTTAGCGGTCGTCCACCCAAAGAAGAAGCAATGATGGCGATCGCATTAAATCGCATTTATACCCCGATTTTGCGCCAACAAGTCTCAGAAATTACTGATTTCTTCCTACCAATGGAAGCACTCAGTTACAAAGCAGCAATTATTTCCATTGATAAAGCTTATCCAGGACAAGCAAAACGCGCCGCCTTAGCATTTTGGAGTGCCTTACCTCAGTTTACCTATACCAAATTTGTCATCGTCGTCGATAAAGATATTAATATTCGCGATCCGCGTCAAGTTGTTTGGGCAATTAGTTCAAAAGTTGACCCGTCGAGAGACGTTTTTATTCTTCCTGAAACGCCGTTTGACAGTTTAGATTTTGCCAGTCAAAAGATTGGTTTGGGGGGAAGAATGGGAATCGATGCAACTACCAAAATGCCTCCCGAAACCGAACACGAATGGGGCGCACCATTGGAGTCAGATCCCGATGTTGCAGCGATGGTAGAAAGGCGTTGGGCAGAATATGGATTGGCAGATCTAGATTTAAAAGAAGTCGATCCGAATTTGTTTGGATATGAGATGAAGTAAATTGGTTTTTAATATGTCTTAAAAAAATTGATTTGAGTTATCCTTTAGGAGCGCTAGAATTAACCCTCTTCTGTCACGTTAAAAAACTGCGATCGCTACTTAAGTAGGTGGGCATTGCAGTGACCAGTGACCAGTTATCAGTTACCAAAGTCAGAAGTCGGAAGTCGAAAGTCGAAAGTCGAAAGTATTTTAATTACGAATTACGAATTATTTTGGTCGCTGGTCACTGGTCACTGATAACTGTTAATTGCCCACCATTCTATGATTAATTGCGATCGCTTAATCTTGTTATACTAAAGTTAATCGATAGAATTGGCTAAATTTTCGATTTTTAGGAATAGCTCGTCAAGCGTCTCAAATTTAAAAAAAAGCAAGTTTTTTTCTGGACTGATAGAAGAGGGTTAGATTCAACGCCAATATCGAGCGTTGCAGAACCGCATTTAAGAATAAACACTTAAAAGATAGAAATTGGAGGTCATAATGCGTGCGATGCTTTTGGAAACCCCAAATTATCCCCTAAAATCAACCGATTTACCTATCCCATCGCCCAAACCAGGACAGTTACTAATTTGCGTCCGTGCTTGTGGAGTTTGTAGAACCGATTTGCATATCGTCGATGGCGAATTAACTCATCCCAAGCTACCTTTAATCCTCGGACATCAAATCGTAGGAACCGTTGCAGAAATTGGCGATCGCGAACGAAGTCGCTTTCAGTTGGGCGATCGCGTTGGCGTTCCTTGGTTGGGATCGACCTGTCAACATTGTTATTATTGCTTAAAAGGAAAAGAAAATTTGTGCGACGAGGCACAGTTTACAGGCTATCAAATTAATGGCGGTTATGCAGAATATACCGTTGCTGACGAGCGTTTTTGCTTTCCCATTCCCGAAGGTTATCCCGATCTGCAAGCAGCACCGTTGCTATGTGCTGGTTTAATTGGGTATCGTTCCTATAAAATGACAGAATATGCCCAGAAAATCGGCTTTTATGGGTTTGGTGCGGCGGCGCATATTTTAATACAAGTCGCTTGTTACCAGGGAAGACAGGTGTATGCTTTTACTCGCGCTGGCGACGAGAGCGGACAAGAATTTGCTCGTCATTTAGGTGCAGTTTGGGCGGGTAGTTCCCAAGAATTACCGCCAGAACCTCTCGATGCAGCGATTATCTTTGCACCCGTGGGCGGTTTAGTTCCAACGGCGCTTCGGGCAGTGGCGAAAGGAGGAACGGTAGTTTGTGCGGGCATTCACATGAGTCAGATCCCTGCATTTCCTTACGAAGTCCTTTGGGAAGAGAGAGTGTTGCGATCCGTTGCCAATTTAACTCGTCAAGATGGCATAGAATTCTTGAATTTAGCGCCTCAAATCCCCATTAAAACTGAAGTTGAGGTTTTTCCTCTCGATAAGGCTAATGAGGCGCTAGCAGCATTGAGAGAGGGGAGAATTAATGGTTCGGCAGTTTTGGCGATCGAGTAGCGATTTATATAGCGGTTTTCACCTTCATTAGGATTAGGGCTGAGTTTGTTATGGTTTGGAATTTTCTCTAAATTTTCATTAGTGTAAATATATAGCTTGTAAAAAAGTGAAGAAATGTCTGATTATTTTATTGATGGTGAGCGATTGCTTGACATCAATGCGATCGCTTTAATCGCCCACGCTTAGTCTTCGCCTACTTTAGTGAAGTTAAGACTAGCGATGGGTGAACGGCGATCGCTCTTTAAAAGTTATTAAGGTGCAAAAGCAAAAGATTCGGGCTGATAAGATTGAATACCCTTCATGTATTGTACCCGTTCAAAAGCACTAGCATCGGGACAATTAAGCTGGCTCATACTGCCCTGCATTTGCCGAACTGATTCGTATTCATTTTCTTCCATCCAATGCACCATTTCTCTCTCAATAACGCCGATATGATCGATTCCGTGGCGCAACAACACCGAACAAAGTTGCGTAATTTTTGCCCCAGACATTAACATTTTGAGGCAATCTTCCCCTTTTTGAATGCCGCTAGTGGCTGCTAAATCGGCATTGAGGCGACCGTATAAAATCGCAATCCAGCGCATCGGCAAACGCATTGCTTGAGGGGTACTCAATAAAACGTGAGGGCGGATTTCTAACGCTTCGAGGTCGATATCGGGTTGATAGAAACGATTAAATAAAACTAAAGCATTTGCTCCTACATCGTCGAGGCGTTTTGCCATGTTTGCCATGTTGCTAAAGAAAGGACTCAATTTCACGGCGATAGGAATGGTAATTTCCGATTTCACCGCAGCAACAATATCGAGATAGTTTTGCTCGACTTGGGAACCCGTTAGATGGATATCAGTCGGGATGCTATAAATATTCAATTCCAAAGCATCCGCACCCGCTTGCTGAATCGATTTGGCATATTCGACCCAACCGCCCAATGTAGAACCGTTGAGACTGGCAATAATGGGGATATTGACGGTTTCTTTAGCTTTGCGGATGTGATTTAGATACTCTTGCGGGCCTACATGAAAGCTTTCGGGTTCGGGAAAATAAGTTAATGCTTCGGCAAAACTTTCAGTTCCATAGCTGAGATGGTGATGCAGTTCGTATTCTTCTTGACGCAACTGTTCTTCAAAGACGCTGTGCAAGACGACTGCTGCTGCGCCTGCATCTTCCATCTTTTTGATGTTATCGACGTTTTCGGTGAAGGTAGCACAAGCAGAAGGCACTAAGGGCGATCGCAATTCTAATCCTAAATAGGTTGTTGTTAGATTCATGGTTATTTGTTGTTAAATCGATAGCTATGTAATTACCGAACTACGCAGTACGGACTTTTTCTAAAACCCATTCCCGAATCAAATCGGTGTAATCAATTCCCCTAGACTTCGCAACTTCTTTAACGACTTCTACTGTGCTATGTTCTAAGCGGATTTGTACTACAGTCTCTCTCTCAAAGATAGGATCTGTAACTACCTCTAGGCGATCCTCAAAATCTGTTAGATCGTGAGTATCCCAAAACTCGGCTAGTTCTTGAATAGAATCAGTTGACGGAATACTTCGATCGCTCATATTTTTCGCTGGTATCGCCGTTTTTCTTTATCGGTCATGGGTCGGGCTGCGACGGGATATCCTCTATTGTTGCAGTTCCCTTGAATTCTCCCCGTTTCCTTTGATATCTGGAAGGGCGCACGCCATGCGCCCCTACTTGATGGGCGAACGGTCATTCGCGAGGCGTGGGGGCTGTAAAGACGCGATATATCGCGTCTCTACTTCCGGCTAAGAAACGCCGTCCCCTACAGGTCATTCATCGGTCTTTGTTAATTGACGCGCCGCTAGATATTGATACAGTTGCCAACGACTGTCGATGTCGTTTTGTGCCTCTTGTAGCAAGCGTTTTGCTTCTTCGGGTTTGCTCTTGGTCAACATCTTGAAGCGGTTTTCGCGATACATCGAATCGCCGACGGGTTTATGGGGCGATCGCATATCGATTTGTAAGGGATTCTTCCCTTCTTTGGTCAATTGGGGATTGTAGCGATACAGCAACCAGCGACCGCTGTCTACCACTTCTTTTTGATGGTTCATGGCTGTAGTCATATCGATTCCATGAGCGATACAGTGGCTATAAGCAATAATCAGGGATGGGCCGTCATAAGCTTCTGCTTCGAGGAAGGTTCGCAAGGTATGTTCGTCTTTAGCCCCCATCGCTACGCTACCGACATAGACGTTCCCGTAAGTCATGGCGATTAATCCCAAATCTTTTTTCGCTGCGGGTTTTCCTCCTGCGGCAAATTTGGCAACTGCACCGCGCGGAGTCGCTTTGGAAGATTGACCGCCAGTATTGGAGTACACTTCTGTATCCATAACCAAGAGATTGACGTTGCGACCGCTAGCGATTACGTGGTCTAATCCGCCATAGCCGATATCATACGCCCAACCGTCGCCGCCGACGATCCAAACGGATTTTTTGACTAGATAATCGGCAAGACTTAAGAGTTGTTTTGCTTCAGGCGAATTAATGCCTTGCAGTTTTTGTTTGAGTTGTTCGACTCGTTCCCGTTGTTCCCAAATATCAGCTTCTGTTTTTTGTTCTGCCTTGAGGATGTCAGAAACTAAATTATCGCCAATTTCACCACTCAATAGCGCTAGCAATTCTGCGGCAAATTTC